>NZ_PPCZ01000003.1:0-187335 GCF_002959815.1 Veillonella sp. T34266-5 | reverse complement strand
TAGGGGGCAGCCAGTGGTAATAGAGTGGTTGTCAGATCATTCAATGCCCTCTTTAGAGGGCCACCACTAGAGAAAGACCCTTATAGGGTCAGAGCAAACCACCCGTTCTACGGGTGGTTATGATTTATAGTAAATTTGCTTCGAAGTCTTCTAGTATTGTTGCCACTGTTTCTGGTGCATTGCGATGGTGTTTCACGATGGATTGTGCAAAGCTTTCATACATTGGTGTACGAATTTCTTCGAGTTTGCGTAAACGGTCTAGACCACCACTAGAGAGAACACGACCAGAGGTGGATAGGTTTTCTATCGGTTGCGTTAATTGGTAGATACGACCATTTTGGCGTAGGTGTGCGTAGTTTTTAGGCACTGTCACACAGCCGCCACCAGTGGAGATAACAAGGCCCGTTTGAGTACCGAGTTTTGCAATCATTTCTGCTTCTTTTTCACGGAATGCTGGTTCCCCTTGTTCCGTAATATAGGTGGAAATATTACCAATTTCTTTTTCTAGCTCTTGATCTACATCAACGCAGGTGCGGCCCATTTCTTTGCCAAGAGCTTTGCCAACAGTTGTTTTTCCAACACCAGGCATGCCGATGAGGATGATATTTTCCTTTTCACGACGCATATCGTGCAAGATTTGTTCAATTTCCTCTGTACCAAAGCTTTCACCTTGGAAATGCTTAGCAGCCTCAACGCCTTGAGCTACGAGGAATGGCAAGCCATCACAATGTGGAATTCCCATCATTTCTGCTTGTAACAGCAAAATGGTACGGCGTGGATTGTAGATAAGATCTACAACGCCCTCCAATTTAGAGAATTGCGTAATATCGATGAGGTTAGCCGGGTTATGAGGATACATACCAATCGGCGTGCAGTTAATAATAATCTGTGCTGTTTCGTAGTAATTAGGTGCATCACCGTAGAATGGAGCTGTTTTACGAGATAGATGTGTGATACTCTCAGCGTTTAAATCCTCAAGTGCAACATGAACCGTTGCGGAAGATGCACCATCACCAAGGATGAGACATTCCTTGCCGGCTACATCGATGCCTGCATGTTGTAGGGTAAATACGAAACCATCGTAGTCTGTATTATAGCCGTGCCATTTACCATCCTTGCGAACCATCGTATTTACGCAGCCGATGCGTTCGGCGCGAGGATCCACAACATCGCAAGCTTCAAGGGCATTTACCTTGTAAGGAATAGTAATGTTGATACCTTGTAGTTCTGGATCAGCGAAGAACTCTTGCAACTGGCTCGGTTCGCGCTCAAATAATTCATAATTTGTATTCCCTAATGCACTGTGAATGCGAGGGGAGAAGCTATGGCCCAACGTACGGCCAAGTAAACCAAATTTCATAGGACCTCCTAGGTCAATATACATAGAATGGCTAATAGGCTGGTACCTATTAGCCATTGAAGTTTTATAACTATATTCATTGTACTATATATGCCCTTATAGGGACTAGTAGTGATGAATATATTAGTTTTCAGGATAATTACCAAGCAAGCGGAACTTATCTTGTGATGTGTGAAGCTCTGCTAGAACAGATAATACCTTAGGATCCGCTAAGGATGCCTCTAAGTCGAGGTAGAACAAGAACTCAAAGTTATGGCCTACGATAGGGCGAGACTCGAGTTTTGTAAGGTTTACACCGATATTAGCAAACTTGGTAAGCAATGTACCGAGACCACCTGGCGCATGGCTTGCTGTGGTTACCACAGAGATTTTATTAGCTCCTGGATACACATGGAAGTCCTTGCTGATGCAGATAAAGCGCGTATAGTTGTTGTCGCTATTTTGGATGTTGCGCATCAATGGAGACAAGTTGTACAAGTCCGCACATTGAGGTGCGGCGATAGCAGCTACACCTGGGTCATCACTGGCTGCTACGAGCTGTGCAGCACGAGCTGTGTTATCAAAGGAACGCAACTCTACGCCTTCTAATTTTTCTAAGAAGTGGCTGCATTGGCCCAACGCTTGAGGGTGAGAGATAATAGTATGAATATCTTCTAATTTTGTGCCTTTTTTCACGAGTAAATCGTGAGAAATCCAAAGGCGTGTACCACGTACGATATAGCATTTACGTTCTTCTAGAAGGTCATACACTTCTTTTACAGAACCATTAGAACTGTTTTCAATAGGTAATACGCCGAATTGACATTCACCAGACTCCACAGCGTCGAATACAGCACGGAAGCCCGTTACGTAGTGAATTTGGCTAAGTGGTAATAATTTATCGCATGCCACTTGCGCATTGCTGCCGAACACGCCAGCACAAGCTACGCTGCCTCGTTGTGGAGGCAAGGTAGGGGACTGCTCAATGGCCTTTTTCATTTTTACGGTAAATTCGTTGTCTTGGAATAATTGCTCAGACTGATATGTACGGCTCAAACTGAATAATGCCTCGAAGAAACGGCGTGCATATAGGTCGAGGTCTGGACCTGCATCCTTTGTGACCTTGTCGAGAATATCACGCTCCCGTTTAGCATCGTAAATAGCTTTATTCATTTCTTTTTTCGCTGCCGCTACATCCTTGGAGAGTTCCATGCGCTCTTTAAATAGGGCGAGCATTTGGTCATTTATATCGTTAATTTTAACGCGTACTTCATCTAAGTTCATGGTCAATATCTCCTAAGAAATCAAGAATAACAAGGGCCGTTACGGCTTCGAGAACAGGTACTGCACGAAGCGCCACACATGGGTCGTGACGACCTTGAATGGTGAGCAATGTGTCCTCTTTTTGTGAAAGCGATACAGAATGTTGTTCTTTATAAATCGATGGTGTTGGCTTGATGCCTATTTGCATAACGAGTGGTAAACCATTGGTAATACCCCCTTGGATACCACCGCTATTATTAGTAGTTGTTGTAATCTTGTCACCGTTCATGGTGAAAGCATCATTCACTTCGGAACCAAGTTTTGCACACATGTCAAAACCGCCGCCGAAGGATACGCCTTTAATGGCAGGTACACCAAAGATAACGCGAGCTAAGCGGTTTTCGATTCCGTCAAAGTTTGGATTGCCAAGACCAATTGGTAGACCTGTAGCAACAACCTCAACGATGCCACCTGTAGAGTCGCCATCTTTTTTGAGCTGCATTACAAGATTTTCAACTTCACTGCGTTTTTCTGGATCAACCATAGCGATTGGCTCTGTAGCAATGTTAGCAAGTGCTTTCATATCTGGATGAACCATATCGACAGGAGCATCTTGGATTGTACCCACTTGTTTTAAATGGCCGTGGATTTCGATGCCTTTTTCGCGCAACAGTTGAAGGGCGATGCCACCAGCTACGCAAAGTGGTGCGGTCAGGCGTGCTGAGAAATGACCGCCTCCGCGCATATCGACCTTATCGCCGTAGCGCATACGGGCTGTAAAGTCCGCATGTGATGGGCGAGGAATGTCGCGTAAGTTATTGTAATCGCTAGAGTGTTGCGATGTATTGCGAATCATAAATGCCAATGGGGAACCACTGAGCATACCGTCGACCATACCGGCTAAAAACTCAGGTACATCAGCTTCCTTACGTTGTGTTGTTAATTGATTTTGTCCTGGCGCACGACGATTTAAGAACGCTTGTAATTCATCAGTGTCGATAGTTTGGCCACATGGTAGGCCTTCTACAATGCCTCCAATAGCATATCCGTGAGAGGCGCCAAAGGTAGATACTTGTATGGTTTTACCGAAATTAGATGCCATGAGCATCACCTCCTAATAAGTTCCAGTCCTCGAAGAAACCTGGATAGGATTTTGTGATCGATTCGCTATCTTTTAAGGTAACAGGATTTTCACTGATGAGTGCCATTAATGTACCTGCCATAACGAGGCGGTGGTCATTTACGCAATCACCTTGTCCACCTTTAAGTATACCACTACCAATGATGTATAGGTCATCGCCTTTTTCACGCACTGTACCGCCTAAGTCTCTTACGAGATTAGCAACGGCTACGAGACGATCGGATTCTTTTAAGCGTAGGCGAGCACCCTTAACAAAGGAGCTTTCACCAGAAATAGAGCAAGCGAGGGCTGCCATAACAGGCAACATATCAGGCATTTGCTCGAGGTCTGCATGAATCGGTTTAGAAGCACGACCAGTGACCGTTACATTCATGCCATCCCAAACAACATCACATCCAGCATCAATCATAACTTGCATGATGCGTCGGTCTGCTTGTACAGAGTTTTTGTTCATACCAGTAATCGTAATTGGTTTGCCCGTCATACCGGCTGCCACCATCCAGATTGCTGCGTTAGACCAGTCGCCTTCGATTTGGTAATTATCTCGACCGATGAAGGATGCACCAAATGGAACTGTGAAAGCCTCGTTGATGTTTGTGTCAGGTAACGTATGCTCTACCTCCACGCCAAAATCACGCATGGTTTCCGTCGTTAATGTTACATAATCACTAGATTGTAGTGGGGTAGTAGACGTGATGGTAGATAAGCCGATTTGAGGGGCTGCCAACAATAATCCAGAGAAGAATTGGCTACTCACATCACCTACCATGGAGAAATTACCGCCTTGAAGACGACCTGTCATAGTGAATGGAGGTTTATCTTGAGAGAATGTTACACCATGAGCTTTCATTTCGCTGAGCATAGGTTCTAGCGGGCGATCTGGTAAACGACCTTTTGCATCTACATCAACATCATTACAGATGGACGCTGATACCGGCAATAAAAGGCGTAATGTAGTTCCTGACTCGTGAGGTACTATATTGCCCTTCGTTGGCTCAGGGCCAGGAGTAACGGTAACAACTTTATTTTTATATATTACGTGAGCACCTAAGCCTCGCAAGGAGTCCATCGTTGCATCGATATCCTTAGAGGTGCGGCTCAATAATATAGTAGAGGGCGAGCTAGCAAGGGCTGCACAAATTAAAGCACGGTGTGCATGAGCCTTTGCTGGAATGGACGCAATCGTCCCTGTAGGGATGGTGTTCGTTACGGAATGCATAGAAATCTCCTTTTACGTCTTAGTCTAAATAGGTGGCAAGTTCTTCGTGGTTAACAACCTTAAGTTCGCTGTGGCCATAGCTTGTTGGTACTACAATTTTAATAGTAGCGCCTTCGCTTTTCTTATCGTGCTTAGCAGCGGCTAGGATTTCTTCTTTTGTTACAGTCGTTGTAGTTGGCAAATCGTGGGCTTCGATGAGTGCTTTTAATTTATCTAGAGCCTCAACATCTAGTTCTCCATGTTTAACAGCACCTTGTGCCATGAGTACCATACCAATAGCAACAGCATAACCATGATGAACATCGAAATGACTCGCTTTTTCGATGCTATGACCAAAGGTGTGGCCTAGGTTTAAGAGTGCGCGAACGCCAGATTCGCGTTCGTCTTGCTCTACGATATCTGCCTTTGCTTGAACGCAGCGCGCAATGACAGCACTAACGCTATCGCGGTGTGTTATCAATGGCTTATTTTCTAGCTGAGTTAATAAACCTGGTACATCGAGGAAACCGTATTTGATGATTTCGCCGCACCCATTTTTCCATTCCATATCTGGCAATGTATTAAGCGTTTCCGGATCGCAGAGGACAAGAATAGGTTGTTTGAAAGCACCCCACAGGTTTTTACCAGCTTCAAGATTGACGGCTGTTTTACCGCCTACAGAGGAGTCTACTGCTGCTAATAGGGAGGTAGGTACCTGTACATAGTCAATGCCACGCAAATAGGTGGCCGCTGCAAAGCCTGCCATATCGCCTACAACACCACCGCCAAGCGCGATGAGAAGGTCCTTTCGTGTTAACGATTGAGCTGCCATATATTCTACTAAATCGATGAGTTGGTGTGCATTTTTGGAGCTTTCACCAGCCGGAAAAACATAGTCACATACATTGTAACCAGCATCTGTCATACTTGCTTTTACAGATTCCAAATAATGTGATGCCACGTTGCTATCGCTGACGATGATAACACGGCAACTTGGTTTAAGTGGTTTAATATAATCGGCAATGCGTTCTAGAGACCCTGCTTCGATGACGACATCATAAGGGGTAGACGCGTTGATATGGATGCGAGTCATAATAAGTCCTTTCTTAAAAGAATAAGCTAGTATCTATTATAACGGATACTAGCTTATTTGTGTGATATTTAAGATTATTTAGTGCATTCTACCAATGCTTTACGCAATGCGAATACTTCTTTCATAAGGCTAGTGAATTGATCTGGGCGTAATGCTTGAGGACCATCGCATAATGCTTTGGATGGATCGTTGTGAACTTCGATCATAAGTCCGTCTGCACCGCCGCCTACGGATGCAAGTGAAAGTGGGCGAACCATACGGCTCATGCCTGCTGCATGGCTAGGGTCCATGATGATTGGCAAGTGAGATAGTTCGTGCATCATAGGAATTGCTGTTACATCTAATGTATTACGTGTTTTAGGTTCGAATGTACGAATACCACGTTCGCATAATACGATTTGATCATTACCTTCGGACATGATGTATTCAGCAGCCATTAACCATTCTTCGTATGTAGCAGATAGACCACGTTTCAACAATACAGGTTTTTTCAATTTGCCCACTTCTTTTAAAAGTGTGAAGTTTTGCATGTTACGAGCACCGATTTGAAGCATGTCTACATTGTCGAAGTATTGTAATTGGGAAATATCCATAACTTCGGATACGATAGGAAGACCAGTTTCTTTTTTAGCTAATTCTAATAGTTTCAAGCCTTCAGGACCCATGCCTTGGAAGGAGTATGGAGATGTACGAGGTTTGAAAGCGCCGCCACGAAGAATTGTAGCACCTGCATCTTTACATGCTTGGCAGGATGTGAGTACTTGTTCTGGTGTTTCAACGGAGCATGGACCAGCCATTACAGCGAAGTGACCGCCACCAATAAGTGCACCGCCTACGTTGATAACAGAATCTTCTGGGTGGAATTTGCGGTTCGCTTTTTTGAAAGGCTCTTGAATACGTGTTACTTTATCTACGAAATCAAGGGATTCAATTTGACGGGAATCAAGGGATGCTGTATCGCCGATAAGACCTAAGATATTATAGTGGGCCCCTTCTACTGGATGGATAACAAGACCTTTCGCTTCTAATTCATTGCATAATTTTGTTACCTCTGCTTCTGTAGCTGTTGTTTTTAATGTGATGATCATAATAAGTCCTCCTCAAATAACAATGCGAATAGTGGGGCCAACCATACGGGATAGCAAATAAAAAAGGGCTACCCGTATTCTAATACGGGTAACCCTTTTACTATTCTAAGCAACGATTGATGATTTCTAAATTAGCGTAGCTCAAATAGTTCCTTACCCGTACGTTGGATAAAGAACCAATAAAAGTATTGTTTTGCTACTGTGCTAATTTGGTTAGTCATCTTATTGTTGCTCCTTTCTAAATTTGATGTGTACAGTATAAACCCATTTGAGAATTTTATGCAAGTACTTTTTTTAAAAAAGATGCGAAATTCTATAGAAAAAGTTATTTTAACATTCCTTTGCCTTTATATCAGTGGTAGAATTAAAGGTGAAAGATACTAGTAATATATAGCCTAATCGGTAAGGAGAGTTATGATTATTCAAATTTTAAATACAATTAACGATGATATTAAACAAATTCGCACAGATGTGTTCATGAAAGAACAAGGCTTTGAAAATGAATTTGATGAAATTGATGAAACCGCAAAATTCGTGCTTTTATTTATAGATGGAAAAGCTGTTGGTACTTGTAGGTTTTTCCCAAGTGATATAGAAGGAGATGCTCATATAGGACGTATGGCGGTACGCAAATTATATCGAGGTCAAAACTTAGGCTCAAAAATTATGCATGCTGCAGAAAATGGTATTCGGAGAAATGGATTTAAAACATGTTCCTTATCAGCTCAAGTGCAGGCAAAACCATTTTACGAATCTCTTGGCTATAAAGCAGAAGGGGAAGAATACCTTGATGAAGGTTGTCCACATATTTTGATGAGGAAGATTTTATAGGTCGTTGTATAATAAGAATAAGCAGATACGTAGCGTTAAATAATTTGATGTGCATATTTTTGTTATGAGGTGAGCATCTATGAAATTAGCAGAAGCATTACAAGAACGAGCTGATCTAAACAAAAGAATTAGTGATTTGCAAGGTCGTTTAAATCAAAATGATAGCAACTGTAAATGTTAGTGAATTACAAAAAACGGCAGATACAATATCCAAGGAGATTCGTATCTTAGATAATTTATTACAGTCAACCAATTGGACGGTTGATTTAATAGAGTATTAATCATAAGTTGGTAATCAAGATAGGGTGGATACAAAGCCACGATTGCTTAATTCGTAAAAAGATGATATTCCATTACATGTACGGGGCATTGAAGATATGTATTGTGTAGGCCCTTATGGCGTATAAATGTATGGTTATTTTTTATAATGTATTACCATGTATCAACTATTTTGATGAGGGTGGTGTTGGGGATAATAGGCACAAAAAAGAAACTCCTATCCAAAAGTGACTTTGGCCTGTCCTGAAGGGACAGAAATAGCCGGTGGAACTTTTGGGTAGGAGTTTCTTTTATACTAAATCATCAAAATCAAATGCCGCTGCCTTTGTATAGTTTGTAACTTTTGCTTCAAAGAAGTCAGTTTTTGTACTATTTAAGTTGGAGAAGCTTTCAATCCATTCCATAGGGTTTTCCTTGATTTCAGGATATAGATGAGGTAAGCCGATTGCTTCTAAGCGGATGTTTGCAAGGTATTTGATGTAGCGTTCGATAAGAACATTGTTAAGGCCGAGGATTTTATCATCAGTGATATATTGACCCCAAGCGATTTCGTTCTCTGCACCTTGGCGAATCATGTCAGTAATTTTCGCTTCTAGTTCTGGTGTGAACAAGTCAGGGCGTTCACGGCGTAACTCGCGGATGATGTTTTGGAATAATACAAGGTGAGTTACTTCGTCGCGGTTGATGTATTTGAAGATTGTGGATGTAGCTGTCATTTTACCTTGGCGTGCCAATGTGTAGAAGAAGCTAAAGCCGGAGTAGAAGTAAATACCTTCTAAGATATAGTTTGCGATGATTGTATGAATGAGGTTTGCTTCGCTAGGGTCATCGCTAAAACGTTGGTACGCATCTGCGATGAAACGGTTACGTTCAAGCAACGTTTTATCTGTACGCCATTCGTCATAGATTTTGTCACGTGTAATAGGGTTTGTTACAGTATCCAAAATGTAGGAATAACTTTGAGCGTGAATTTCTTCTTGGAATGCTTGGATATTCAATAAGGACGCCACTTCAGATGCTGTAATATAACGGCTCAAGTTAGGCAAGTTTTCGGATTGAATGGAATCAAGGAAGTTCAAGAACGCAATAATTTTGTCAAATGCGCGGCGTTCGTAATCTGTTAAGTATGGGAATTGCTTAACATCTTCATTCAAGGAAATCTCTTCAGGAATCCAGAAGTTGTTGAGCATTGTACGGTACATTTGGTTGGCCCAGTCGTACTTGATACGATTCCACTCGCGAAGGTTTGTGGTATTGCCACCAATCATGGATTGCGTGCCACGTTCACCATGTTCGTTGAAAATCAGTTTTTTATCCATAGTAGGACTCCTCTTTGTATAATGATGCGACCTATATTGCTATAGGCCGTCATCAGATTCATAGTTTTTGAAAAGTATAGCAATGATATTTTTAATTATTACGAAGAGCAGCTAGTGCACTCATCCATTTCAAGGGATTGGTTACGAATGTAGTAGATTGTTTTAATCCCTTGTTTGTATGCCTCAACATACAGGTCAAGAATTTCTTTTGCTTTCATTTGAGGTGTGATATACAAGTTGAAAGATTGTGCTTGGTCAATATGACGTTGACGTACGCCACAAGCTTTGATGGACCATTGTTGGTCGATTGTATGCGCCTCTTTGTAGAGCCAGAAAGTTTTATCGTTCAAATCTGGTGCAGTTTTTGGAGTGAAAGAACCTTTTTTCTCTTCGATGAAGAATTTTTTGAAGATAGGGTCGATACCAGCTGTTGTATTCGCAATGTTGGAAGTAGAACCAGTAGGAGCTACGGCCATCAAGTAACCATTGCGGATGCCGTATTTTGCAACGTCTGCAGCCAATTGTTTCCAACGATCAGATGTGTAGCCACGACGCGTGAAGTATTCACCAGTTTCCCATTCGGAACCTTTGAACGCAGGATAAGCACCTTTTTCTTTAGCTAGTTCCATGGAAGCTTTGATGGAATAGTAGGCGATGTTTTCGAACAACTTATCCGCTGCTTCGATGTGTTCATCGGATTCCCATTGGATATTGTGGTTTACTAGATAGTGGTGGTAACCAGAGGTGCCAAGACCAATAGCACGGTATTTATCAGAGGTCATGCGAGACTCTGGCACAGGTGCTTGATTGATAGAGATAACATTGTCTAGCATACGAATTTGAAGCGCGATGTTTTCTTCTAATTCTTCGTCAGCAATGCGGCCCAGGCTGATGGAGTTTAAGTTACATGTAACCATATCGCCTGTAATTGTTTTTGTAGTGATAGTACCATCTTCATTGATGATTTCTTCAGCAAGGTTAGTGAAGCCAACGTTTTGTGCGATTTCGTGGCACAAGTTGGACGCGTAAATCATACCGGCATGTTTGTTAGGATTTGCAGCATTTACAGTGTCGCGGAAGAAGATGAACGGAGTACCTGTTTCAACAGCGGAGCGCATGATTTTTTTCATCATGTCTAGTGCTGGCACTTCGATACCATGTAAGTTAGAATCTTGTTCACATTCGAGGTAGCGTTTTGTGAATTCCTTACTGTCATCAGTATCGTAGTAGTCCTCTAAGGCATAGCCTTTCACAGTTAATACCTCATGAGGGTCGAAGAGGGTGAAATTTTCACGAGCTAATAGGCGTTCCATAAAGATATTTGGAATGGAGATAGCAGGGAAGATATCATGAGCTTTACGACGGTCATCACCATTGTTTGTACGAAGCTCTACGAATTCGTAGAAGTCTTTGTGCCAAATGTCGAGTGTTACTGTAGCGCCACCCTTACGTTTACCCAATTGGTCAACCGCAACAGCTGTATCATTGTACAAGCGAATCCAAGGGATAACACCACCAGAGGAGTTTTTGAAACCGCGGATATCGGAGTTCAATGCACGAACCTTGCCAAGGTAAATACCAAGGGCACCACCGTGTTTGGATACGCGGGAGAATTTGCTATTTACATCGTAAATGGACCATAAATTATCGTCTACACCAGAGATAAAGCAAGAGGACAATTGATGGAATGGTGTACCCGCATTTGCTAATGTAGGTGTAGCAGTTGTCATCTTTAATTGGCTCATCAAATCGTAGAATTTCTTAGCGTACTCTACTTTGTTTTCGCCTTCTACCAATGCCAAGTGCATAGCGATGGCCATGAAACGTTCTTGTGGCAATTCATAGATTTCTTTATTGAAGCCTTTTACCAAGTAACGGTCAGCTAACAATTTAAGACCTTCATAGTTGAAGAGGTAGTCTCGCTTAGGCTTGATATAATCGCCCAATTCTTGAAGTTCTTCAGGTGTATATTCTGTAACGAAGAAGTCCGCGTATTTTTTCTCTTCTACAAGCATATGTATAAGATTTGGGAAGTTGCCGTATCCGAATGCTTTATAACGGCGCGTGATAGCAGCTTCTTTATAGAGATCAAACAAGAAAAGGCGGGCTGCTACGAACTGCCAATCTTGGTTCATTTTATTGACTTGGTTACCAAATCCGTCGTCTTTTTTAGAGATAACCTTTTCGATTGCTGTTTGCACTAAAGTTTTTTGAATTTCTTTAGTCGTCATGCCATCAACGAATTGTAACTTTGCATCCATTTCCAATTCTAGTGGATCACAAGAATCTAACCCCAAGCATGCGAAGGCAATCATTCGTTTCGTTTTCTCTACGGATAGCGGTTCAAAATGGCCATCCCGTTTCTTGATCATAATCTCCATTATGGTTCCCCTTACATTGTAAATTTATCTAAAATTAACTATAGAACTAGCGTAAATCAGAGTTAACCCTTCAAACTAGTTCTACTCAGAAAAACAAGAAAACTACAATATATGGTAGTTTTCTTGTTTGTTAAATACATTATATAATGATTATAGCGGAAAAATTCTATACATTCAATATTGACTTTTTTAAATTTATCAATATAGTTAGATTAAATTTATCGATGTAGTATGTGATTAATTTTATTATAGATAGATACTATATGATTTATAATAAATATATCTTTACAATAGGAGGTAAGACATGGAGTCTATCGTTATATATTCGTCCCTTACGGGAAATACAAAACAAGTGGCAGAGGCTATTACTAGCGTACTGCCAGTAGGTACACCTTGCGTATCTATGTCTGAACTACCCTCAGATATAGCATCCTATGATTTGGTGTTTGCAGGCTTCTGGGTTGATAAGGGGACCGCTAATAAAGAAGCTCGCGATGTACTGGGAACATTACATAATCCACATATTGCGTTGTTTGCAACGGCTGGCGTGCCTCCACAAATGGAGCATGCTAAGCAAAGTCTGATTAATGCAGCAGCTTGCTTGCCAGAAGGAGTAGTGCCGGTAGATACTTTCATCTGCCAGGGTAAGGTTGACCCTAAGATTATAGAGATGATGTATAAAATGTTTCCCAAAGGGCATAGTCATGGCCAATCGGCTGACCGTGATGCACGTCATAAACAAGCGGCAGTCCATCCAAATGAAGATGATTGCAAGGCAGCAATGGAATTTGCCAAGCATGTATTAGATGTAATTTAAATCAGTAAACAGCAGTGCTACATATAGGTGCTGCTGTTTTAATATATTGACGAACGTTTTTAGGTACATTACGATAAAGGTATAAAGATGTAAAGAAAAGAGGTCGTTTATATGGAATTTTCGTACTTTTTACCTGTAAATATCCAATTTGGTTGGAATAAAGTAGATGGTGTTGCTGAATTTGCTGCACCATACGGCAAAAAAGCACTTATTGTAACTGGTCGCAGTAGTGCGAAAAAATCTGGCTTATATGATCGCGTTGTGGCAAAGCTTGATGCGGCTCATATTGACCATGTTCTCTTTGATCAAGTAGATGCCAATCCGTTGACTACAACTGCGTTAGATGGGGCTGCTTTAGCTAAATCAGAAAGCTGTGATATGGTTATTGCTATTGGCGGCGGATCCATTATGGACTGTGCAAAAGGTATTGTCTTTATGGCTGTTAACGATGGGAATATTAACGACTATATCTTCAACCGCAAAACGAGTGATAATGCATTGCCTCTTATTGTCATTCCTACTACCTGTGGTACAGGTTCTGAAGGTAATGGCTTCGGTGTCTTTACAAACCCTGAAACAGGAGATAAGAAATCTTTGCGCTGTAATGCCATCGTGCCTAAGGTATCCATCGTGGACCCCGCTGTAATGGGGACTATGCCTCCGCATGTGTTAGCATCTGTTGGTTTCGATGCATTGTGCCATAACATTGAGGCCTACACATCTAAAACAGCGCAACCTTTCACCGATGCGCTAGCTCATTATGCAGTAACATTGCTAGCACAATATCTAGTACCACTATATAAACATGTGAAAGCAACGGTTGAAGGTAAACCATCTATTCTCAATGAAAAACAACTTACAAAAGCATGGGAGTCCGTTACATTGGCTAGTACTATTGGAGGCATGGTTATTAACACGGCAGGCGTTACACTAGGCCATGGTATGGAACACCCTGCTAGTGGCCTTAAGGATATTACCCATGGTGTTGGTCTTGCAGTTATTGAACCTGTTGTAGTGGAATACACATGGAGTGCTAACCCTGAAAAATTTAATGCATTGGCACGTATATTCAACCATGGTGATTGTTCTGAGTTGGGTGAAGCATTACGCCTTGTGGTGCATGAATTAGACCTTACCACAAACCTTACAGAATTAGGATTTACTAAAAAGGATATTCCTTGGCTTGTAGATAATGTATACGTAGTAGCTGCAGGGAATATTGCTAATACAGTGGCTGAAGTAAGTCGTAACGATATAGAAGTATTGTACAAAAAGATGTTGTAATTGTCGTTATAATAGGAGAGAGTTTTGTTCCAAGGATTTCATGGCTTATTAACTGCATATATAATTATACTATTTATAGTAGCAATGCTATTTAATATAGCCCCTATAACATATATTGTATTTGGCATAGCAATAGTATTGAGTTTATTATTACAATATGATTGGTTTAAGAAACATGCTTTATCTGAAAAAACACATGTTAAATTGACTTGCTGCGTATTTATTATATTTAATTTGTGTTTAGCTGGACTTGTTGCGGATTGGCTTAAATATGATATTAATACAAGCTTCGATCAAATTGAGGATTTTGAGTATAGTACAACTGATTGGAAAAGGGGTTGGCCTAATAATCGTGAATTACCAGAGGGACTAAAATCTCCTGAACAGCTTCCGGAAGGTATTGATAAGGTATCTATGGTACGAACGGATGTGGCCTGGGCCACTGCGTATCCTTATCGTTATGTAGTGTTAGAAGGGAATCCTAAAGTAATTGCGCAATATGAGGCAATTGCAAAACAACATGCATCCTATATGGCTAAGATTGATAGATATTATAGGTTACTAGATTTAGAAAGTGGGGAGGTAAAGCGTTTTATATCTCATCCTGATAGTTATTACGTTATAGATAGTATCGAGGAAGAACCTCTAAATTTATCAAAAAGGAATTTTATAGAGTGGTTGCGCTTTGCACCTCGAAAAGAAACAAAAACAGTAGTTAAGGATACATATAATTCTACTCAGGATCATAGACTATATGTATTTGTTGATGATGGTAATACAAAAAGGCCTCATTTTGTGGAACTTTTAATTAGTAATGATGGAACACGAGCTATATTTTATCAGTCTAAGTAGGCCAATAAGGCCTTGGATAAATTTGGTTGTGGAGAGAGTAAATGCGACAGTGTGTAATGTATCTAAAGGAATTATTTTTAGGTGCGCCTTATAGAAAGAGCATATGGTTTTTTATAATTCTATGGATATTAACATTTTTATTATCGGATTATATCTCATACTCTGGGTTATACTATCTGATTTTATTAATAGCTACGATTGTCTTATTGCTTGAAAAGTGTGGAGTGCTTGATAGTGAGGCAGCTATACGAAAAAGATTTTTAACATATTTTTATGTAATCTTTTTTCTATGTATGCTTCCTACATTAGCTGTTACTTTAGTATTTTCTGCTGTGGGGATATCCCATTATGATACACAACGATGGCACTCTACATGGCCCTCATCTAAGGCGGGGTATATTCCGACTCCATTACAAACACCTAAGTCTTTACCGGAGAGTTTGAAAGTGATTTCTTCTGCAGAAGTAATTGGAATAGGTGGAAATCAAAGCTGTTTAGTATTAGATGGTGATAAGGCTACGATTTCACAGTATGAGGAATCTGTTAAATCTAATGCTTGGTATTCGTTTATAAATGGTAGGGAAAAAGATACTACAGTTAAGTTGCTTCGTGAGTTCAAGCAGCCGAAAGATAGAAGTGTATTATTTAGTGATGTGGACGATTACTATAAGGTTATTACCATTCGACGACAAAACTGGAAATTATTTCCATGGTTAATTAATGGTACACAGAGTGTTGGTGATGATCCTGACTCAGATTATTATTATAGTACTCGGATGTCAGCAGAGAAATACGTGGTATATGTTGTTTACCATAATTTTGATCAGGACCAGCCCAGAGTCATTTATTTTATGTTTAATCCAGAGCGAACCCGTATGATTACTATGGATATAGACTTTTGGCACTAGATTTTACTAGAGCATCTATATAAAAGTAGGAATAATATTTGAACATATTACAATATATTCACATATTGTAATTGACATATTTAAAACATATCTTTATAATGGGTTTTACAAAGAGACTCGGATGTGATTAATTATCCCAGCCCCTAGGGCTGGGGTTTCTTTATTGGTCTCTAGTAGTTTTATTAGTTGAGAGGTGTTTTTATGGCAGATCAAAATAACAAAAATGTTGATGCCTTAGCGCAAGAGATTACCTTGAAAAGTCGTGGTCAAGGTAAATTACGTCAATTTATATTATGGATGGGTGCGCTCATCATCGGCGCTATCTTAGGATGGCAACATATTCCAGTTCTTAATGATTTATTTAATTTCATTGCTGCGGTATTTACGCATTTATTCCAATTCATTGCAATACCTACTGTATCACTAGCGGTTATTACCACATTGTCCATGTTGGGGGCTAAGAAGGATACAGGCCGTATCTTTGGTCATGCTGTCACCTATACATTGTTAACAACAATTTGTGCAGCCGCTGTTGGTCTTGGTTTATTCCTTTGGATTGCGCCAGGTAACTTACCACTTGATGTAATCGGTGCCGGTGCAGCGCAAGTACCTGAAAAATTAGGTCACGTAACATATTATGATCATTTCTTATCCGTTATTCCTAACAATATCTTGAAACCGTATTTAGAAGGTAACGTATTGTCCGTTATGTTCATTTCTGCTTCTGTTGGTTTAGCTTTTGCTTTCATGCCTCGTACAGAAGGTCGTGAAGCAGTATTGAAGGTGTTATTTGGTTTACAAGAATTACTATTCACATTGATTAGAGGTTTACTTTACGTTTTACCAATCGGTATCCTTGCTTTTGCAGGTCAATTATCTGCACAAATCGAAGCAGGGGTCATCGTTGGTGCATTAGGTAAATATACAGCTGTTGTAATCGGCGGCAACTTGATTCAATTCTTTATTGTAATTCCATTGTTCTTGTTATTCCGTGGTTTAAACCCTCTCGATGTATTCCGCAAAATGTCTCCAGCCGTAGCTGTTGCATTGTTCACGAAATCTTCTGCTGCTACATTGCCTGTTACATTGGCCTCTGCAGAAGACAATTTGAAAGCCCATCCTTCTGTAGCGCGTTTCGTGTTACCAATTTGTACAACTATTAATATGAATGGTTGCGCAGCTTTCATCCTTGTAACATCCTTATTTGTAATGCAAAATGCAGGTATTGAATTAACTATGGGTACCATGATTGCTTGGTTATTCATTGCTGTTCTTGCTGCAATTGGTAATGCTGGTGTTCCAATGGGCTGTTACTTCTTAACATTGTCCTTGATGAGTTCCATTGGTGCGCCAATCGGTTTGCTTGGTATTATCTTACCAATCTATACAATTATCGACATGATTGAAACGGCCGAAAACGTTTGGTCCGATGCATCTGTATGTGCTATGGTTGATAATGATTTGAAAGGTACCTTAGACGATCCTGACTCTCATGATGACATGCCTCAATTCCAAGGTGCGTAGATTGTACGTTATAAAAGCATATATAAATAGGTTGCCTCTTATATGTGAGGCAACCTATTTTGCTTTCAAATAGAAAATATAATAATGTGCCACGTTTACTATTTTCTGGAAAACAATTATTGGTATAATTAAGAAAAGGGGGATGGCTATGGACAGACAGTTAAGCACATATTTAAATGGGCGAGAACCGCAAGTGATTACAGATATTGATGTTATAACGGCAGCGGTAGCAGTGCCATTGCTTGAAATTGATGGTGAGGATCACATCCTATTTACGGTGCGTAGTCAGACATTACGTAGGCAACCTGGTGAAATTAGCTTTCCTGGTGGACATTGTGAAAGCACCGATAAAACTGGAGCTGCTGCGGCTATTCGTGAGTGCTCGGAAGAATTAGGAATAGATACGGATCAAATTGAATTATTAGGCTCGTTAGATTGTTTAGTATCTGCTATAGGTGTTAAACTGCATGCTGTAGTTGTACGTTTACATACCGATGAATTTATGCCTAATCCTGATGAGGTAGGTGAAATCTTTACGGTGCCACTTGCGTATTTACTTACTATGGAACCTACCGTGGGGCACTTAGATATCGGTACTAAACCACTGCGAGATTTTCCATTTCATTTATTAGAAGGATACCAAATAGACTGGAAAATTCGTCAGAATTATTCTGTTTATTTTTATCCCTATAAGCAATATACGATATGGGGATTAACAGGTCGAGTGCTCAAAAATTTCTTGGATTTATATCGACAAGGTAAGACTATAAACAATGAAAGATAACTAAATAACTTCATTTAATAAAGAATTGAATAAATTCCTTCAATCTAAGTGCCTAATACCTGGTGGCCTTGGCAGATGTTATGAAATTATAAATATATACAAGAAATGCCCAGTTTTAAACTGGGCATTTCTTGTATATATTGAATTAATGTTGTACATTTCGTATATCATCTAAGATGTGTTCAAAATCTAAGTGATTTTGCTGTAATACATCTTCGGGTTTATATCGGTCGTAGAATTGTTTGGAAATACCATAGTTTAAGACCTTCATGGACGTTTTTCCATAATAGCTAGCAATTTTTTGACCATAGCCACCTTCGAGTTCACCGTCCTCTAAGGTGATGACGATATGGTGGTCCTTAGTTAATTCATTTAAAGTATCGGTGTCCAAACTAGAAATGCATAGTGGTTTTACGATGGTTGGTGACATATGTGTTACCTCACGTATTGCATGACTTAGTTCGACAGCCTTATTGTAGAAATTACCGACACCTATGATGGCAATTGTATTACCAGATTGAGTTATGTCACACGATGTTACAGGTTTATCTATTGTATTGGATTGAGCTGTATCGTTGATTGGTGTTCCTACCGGAATACGGATGGCGATAGGATGATTGTGGTGTTCTAATCCATAACGAATGGAAGATTCTAATTCCTCTACCGTTGTAGGTGCTAGGTACATGAGATTTGGCATGTTACCGAGCATTGTAATATCGTTAAACCCAAGGTGTGTCATATCCTTGTTACCATAAATGGATGCGCGGTATACGAGGATTAGTGCATTGCTATTGTTAATACATAGGTCATTTATGATTTGATCATAGGCGCGTTGTAAAAATGTACTGTAAATCGGTAAAATTGGCGTGCCCCCGTTGTGTGCAATGCCAGCAAGTAATGTCGTAGCATGCTCTTCTGCAATACCTACGTCGATGTATTGAGCACCTAATTTTTCTCGTATATCCTTCGTCAAGCAGAATCCGCCAGGTGTAGCAGCTGTGATGATGCAGGCAGCTTTGTTTTGCTCTAGTGTATCAATAAGTTGCTTTGCCACAATGGACTCATAGCTGTTAGTATAGCGTTTTTTTGTTTCCCCTGTGTCGATATCAAATCCAGATGGATTGTGAAAGCCTTCGGGATTTGCAATGGCTTTGTCATAACCGTGGCCTTTTGTCGTATGGATGTGGAGCACTGTCGGTGTTATCTCGTCTTTACAGTCTTTTACCGCATGGATTAGGGATGATAGCGAATTGCCATCGTCGATGTAACGATATGAAAAGCCAAGAGCTTTAAAGATATTATTAGGGCTTTCACCATTAGTCTCACGCAATTGTTGAAGATGAGTATATAACCCGCCGTGGTTTTCAGCGATGGATTGTTCATTATCGTTGATGATAATCAAGCATTGGGATGACATGGTAGCTAAGTGATTCAATGCTTCATAAGCTTCTCCGCCGGATAGCGCACCATCACCAATCATGGTAATAATGGGGTGTGTTCCATGCTGTAAATCGCGGCCAATCATGAGGCCACAAGCTAAACTGAGGCTTGTGGAAGCATGGCCTAAGTGGAATGCATCATGAGTACTTTCATCAGGATTGCTATAACCGGATATGGTGTGAAATTTGTCCTTATTTTTAAATCCTTCGTGACGGCCTGTTAAAATCTTATGAGCATAACTTTGGTGGGAAATATCAAATATGAATTGAGCATCATCAAGGCCGAACACATGATGCAAGGCAACAATAATGTCAGTGGCTCCTAGGGAGGAACCGATGTGACCGCCAATGTGTGATGTTCTATGGAGGATTAAGTTTCGTATATGTTGTGCGATGACCTCGAGCTCTGCTAGTGAGCAGTCGCGCAAATCGCTAGGAATTTGAATATCTGTCAGTTCCATAGGTCTCCTACATGATCCATACTAATGGATAAATCAATTACAGTTAATGAAATATATAACTCATTAATAGCTATTATAACATTATAGAGTAAAATTATTTATAAATAAAAAGGTAATTCGATATATTTAGATATATAAATAAGTAATAGCTAACCATATTAATTAACTATTATTCTAGTAGGAATTAAAATGCTATACTGTGAACATATCACTCATAATTGATGCGTTATGATTATCGTATTTTACTATATAGGAGGTCCTGTATGAATAAATTATTTGCCTTTGCTGCAACGGCTGTATTAGGTGCAGCGTTATTGATTAGTGGATGTGGGTCATCTACGAATAATGAAAGTTCCAGCGGTTCTAAGCCTGAAGTTTTGAAGGTGGCTGCAAACCCTGTGCCTCATGCCGAAATATTAGAACAAGTTAAACCTATTTTGGCTAAAGAAGGTGTAGATTTACAAATTATTGAATTTACAGACTATATTCAACCGAACATGGCATTGTCTAGTCATGAAGTAGATGCAAACTTCTTTGCAAACGTACCTTACCAAAATAACTATAATAAAGATCATGGTACAAATTTCGTAAGCTTTGCACCTATTCATATCGAACCGTTAGCTATTTATTCTCAAAAAATTAAAGACTTGAAAGATTTACCGAATGGTGCAAAGGTGGCTATTCCATCTGACCCAACAAATAGTGCACGTGCACTTCTCTTGTTGCAAAGCGCTGGTCTTGTGACTTTGAAAGACCCAACTGGTTTGACAAACACACCGTTTAACATAACTAGCAATCCTAAAAATATCCAAATTACAGAATTAGAAGCGGCTCAAATTCCTCGTTCTATTCAAGATTTGGATGCAGCAGTTATCAATGCGAACTATGCATTACCAGCTGGTCTTAATCCTACAAAAGATGGCTTATTCGTAGAAAAAGCAGATTCTCCATATGCAAACCTTCTTTCTGTAAATCCTGGTGATGAAAATAAACCAGCTATTCAAAAATTAGCGAAAGCATTACAATCTCCAGAAATTAAGAAGTTCATTGAAGAACATTATAATGGTGCGATTATTCCAGCATTCTAATTGATTAATTACCTACTCGTGCATGGTGTGTTGTAATATACCTTTTCAAGATATAACTCTAACTCTATATGTAAAGTGACTGTTATGAAATAGTCTCTTATTACTAAAAATAGCTATTAGTTGATTGTGTATCAAATCAACTAATAGCTATTTTTGTATATTTCTCAAGAAAAAGCCTTTATTTTATTAAACGTCAATAGGTTTGACATATTTTTTTCTGTATGAATGGGGAGATATCAGAGGGGATAACCTTTTTGGCAATAAATTTGTTTCTATAGTGAAAGCTAACAAACCTCATATTACTAGATATGGGTTTTGTGTTATACTTTTATATAGAATAATATCGAATTAATAGAAGGTTAGTTGGCATATTAGATGCGGACTAGAGATTAGAATGAAAGATAAGTCAGTATTACCAATCGAGGAACAATTAAATAGATTTCTTCAATCGAAATGTCTTATCCCTGATGGCCTTGGCTTGTGGGAAAAATATTTCCGCAAGATTTGTACGGCTTGGGGCGAGATCAATGGTGAAATCCGACCACAGCATATTATATTCTCCGCCGATAATGGTTGTAATATGGAAGGCTATGTAGGCTATAACTATGAGGTAACGCAAAAGCAGTCTCGTAATATGCTCTTAGGCCGTTCATCAGCAACGCAATTTTGTAACTTTAACAACATTCCCTATGAAGTTGTAGATGTAGGAATTGCTTCAGATGATGGTATCGGCGTGGATCGCAAGGTCGCAAAGGGAACAAAGAATATTTTAAACCACCCTGCTATGACTGAGGCTGAGTTTAACCGTGCCTTTCAAGCAGGATATGAACGAGTTGAATATTATGTCGAAAAAGGGATAAATCTATTTTCCTTTGGTGAGATGGGGCTCGGGAATACGACAACCTCTGCTTGTGTGTTATCTGCATTAACTGGTGCAGATCCAACTGAAACGGTCGGACCTGGTTCTTGGCCGAATAAACCAGATTTGATGAAGCGTAAAATTGATTTTGTCCGTGCTGTACTAGATAAACATAAGGCTCGTATCGTTTCTAACAGTGAAGCTGAACGAGTTCGTAAAATAGTAGCCCATGTAGGGGGCTTTGATATAGCTGCTATTCTTGGAGCTATGCTAGCTTGTGTTAAGTTTAAAAAGCCTTTTGTTATTGATGGTTTTATTACAGCTGTAGCAGCGGCTTGTGCAGTATACATGAATGATCGCGTTAAGGACTATGCATTGCCATCTCATCATTCCCGCGAAAAAGGTACTGAGCTTGCTTTGTCTGAAGTAGGGATTACACAAGATATGGTACCTATCCAAGCACACATGTCAATGGGGGAAGGTACAGGGGCTATTTTGATGGTTCAAATGTTAAAAACCACACAGTATATGTTTGTAAACGTAGGGACCTTTGCAGATTTGATGAAATTATAAGGAGGACGAATGCAAATAAATAAATACTTTGATATACATTTTGAGCGAGCTGATGATGCAACTATCGCTAAAAGACTGATAGGTGGTGCTAAGATTAAGGGACCTGCTTTGGTTATCCTGATCCTCTCCATGTTTATTGCCTCTATTGGGTTGAATATGAATAGTACGGCAGTTGTTATTGGTGCTATGCTTATATCGCCGTTGATGGGACCTATTTTAGCAACTGGTTTTGGCTTCGCTACGCTTAATTTTACAGTTGTAAAAAGTGCTATTTTAAGATTGTCCTTACAGATTACGATTGCGGTTTTGGCATCTGCTTTATATTTTTATATTTCTCCCGTTCAGACGGCTACATCTGAACTATTAGCGCGTACAGAACCGAATATTTTTGATGTATTCATTGCTATATTTGGTGGGTTAGCTGGGATTATTGGGCAAACGCGTAAGACTTTAGATAATGTTATACCAGGTGTTGCGATTGCAACTGCACTTATGCCACCACTGTGTACGGCAGGATATGGACTTGCTAATGGAAATTGGAACTATTTCTTTGGGGCTAGCTATTTATTCTTTATAAATGCATTCTTCATCTTCTTTGCATCTTTTATTGTTTTAAAGGGTGTATATAGTTTGCCATTCCATAAACAAGCAGAAGAGGTTAATCGTCGTAACCAGTTAATATTTCTCGTGATTGGTCTTATTATGGCTATACCAAGTATTTATGCAGGCTATGATATGACCATCAAGTATTCTGAGTCAAATCATATGGAGCAGTTTATTAAGAATGATATTAATCAAGAGGGACGTCGACAAGTGATTGATTATTCATTGGATCAAACGAATAAGCTAGTAGACATAGTAGTTATAGGAGCTCCTGTGACTTCAGAGGAGCGAGCTCAGTTGGATGATAAGTTACAGAAAGATGAGTACTTGCAACCTTATACATTACGATTTGTTAATAGCGTAGATGAGCAAAAATCTGCTGTGGATAAGACGAACTTGAATAAATCTTCAGAGAGTCTTGAAACATATAAAAACTTGAGTAATCTGTACCAGCCGACTTATCAATTAGTAAGTGAAACTATAAATACTATGAAAACGACAGAAGCTGAAGCAAAGGTGTTATTCCCGTTTGTAAGCAAAGTGGAAGGCATGCCTTTGATAGATAATTTAGAACAGCCTAAAGCGAATCGCTATATGGTGATTATCCATACCACGTCCACTGTATCTGATTCAGATTTGGAACGAATAAAAGCTTGGTTAGAGGCTAAATTATCAGCACCTGTAACTATTTCTGTGGAGCAAACAACGTCAACATTATAATTGAATCTTTTGATTTTGATTAGACTGTTTATTATATAGAGTGATATTTATAACGGTACTAAGTTTGATTGTACCTATTAGGTATATTACCTAGTAGTACGGGGAACCATCTTAGTACCGTTTTTATGTACTTGGTATAGCTAAATGTAATTACTCTTATCTTGCTATAGATTAAGGTTATATTAATTGATATATAAAATCTATTATGCAAGTGGGAATTTAATTATTATACTTACTACATCGAAATTATTAAATAATCAAATGTAGATACCAGATAAGAAAAATAGATTTATTACAATATCTACGTGTATTGTATATAATGGTGCGATTATTCCAGCATTCTAATTGATTAATTGCCTACTCGTGCATGGTGTGGTGTAATACGCTTTTTTAGATATAACCCTAACTATATATGTAAAGTGACTGTTATGAAATGGTCTCTTATTACTAAAAATAGCTATTAGTTGATTGTGTATCAAATCAACTAATAGCTATTTTTGTATATTTCTTAAGAAAAAGCCTTTATTTTATTAAACATCAATAGGTTTGGCATATTTTTTTCTGTATGAATGGGGAGTTTCAGTGGTAGCCATTTTAAATATTTTGCAGAAATAACTGGTCCGATTATATCCAAGTGTTTTACTTATTTGATTAACTGTTAATTGTGAATAGACTAGCAGTTTCTTTGCTTCTTGTATTCGTAGTAGTGTTATGTATTGTACTACTGAGAGCCCTGTGTCATCTTTAAAAATCTTTGAAAAATAAGACTCACTTAAATGAATGTGTTCTGAAATTCTTCTAAGTGATACGCGCTTGCTTAGGTTTTTTTCTATGTATAGCATTGCTTTTCGAATCTCAGGTCGATTAATGGGCCGTTCTGACTCAACAAAGTCTGGTAGTTGTTCGTATGGTAGTTCTTCTGCTATTGCATCATTAAATGGGAAGTAATGCTCCACCATAATTCGTAAAACTTTTGTAGCACTGTATAATTGTTCTGCAGTTAGGACGGGTAAGCTTTGATAAAGATTCCGAAGTTTTGTATCTCCATGCCAATCTGTTTGGGTAGGTAAGATAGGTTTAATAGTAGTATCTTCCGTTTTTGCTTGGCCTGCCATTATGAAGCCTAAAATTGCACCATCTTTCATTATAGGTACAGAAAAATCTACTAGTCCCATATGACAACGATAAGGACAGGAGGATAGTTCTTTTGTAGCATCTAATCCTCCATATAAATCACATTGATTACAACGTCTAGCATAGGTTGAATTGCGCCTAACAACTTTGCAAAAAGGAGAAAAATTATACTCCTGAGATAACACTTTTCCACGATTATTTACAAAAATTGCCGCAATTTTTGTTATGTTTGTGAAATCACGCATGATTTCGTTAATAAGTTTTGTATCTGTTGTGGTACAAATCATATTGGAGCCCCCAATCACAAATGTGTTAAGAGGTCTAGAATACACATCAATTTAATAGCTCTACTTGCTCTCTATCTAATATGCTGGCTCTAAACCTAAAAAGAGAAAAGTGATATATTAAATAAAATTCATATACATATAATTAGAGGTAATTACTCCTATGTATTCACCTTTATATGTAGGAGTATAACAAAATTTTAGTATTTTGATAATAGAAAAATCATATTTTACAAATATTCATAAAAAAGTTATATTTGAAAGTTTCTATAATAAAGATATAGATATCCATATTATTTCATAAATTTAGAAAGGATTGAGCCCAATGAATAATGAACAATAAATCATCTCTATAAATTTATGGATATGGGAACTTTAGTTGTTTATGTATTTTGAGTATATACTGAAGTTACCTTACGTTACACATAAGGAGGGTATTATGGCGACTACATGTGGATTAACTGAATTTGTAGGGGCTAGCAAAACTGGCGATACTATAGGTCTCGTAATTGCTAACGTAGATCAACAAGTATTAGATGCGATGAAACTAAAGAAAAAATATCGTTCTATCGGTATTTTAGGTGCTCGTACTGGTGCAGGCCCGCATATTATGGCAGCTGACGAAGCAGTAAAAGCGACAAATACAGAAATTGTTAGTATAGAATTACCTCGTGATACTAAAGGTGGCGCAGGCCATGGCTCACTAATTATCTTTGGTGGCGATGATGTATCCGATGTAAAACGAGCTATTGAAGTGGCATTAGCTGAAGTGGAACGCACCTTTGGCGATGTATACGCAAACGATGCTGGACATATTGAGCTTCAGTATACAGCACGCGCTAGTCATGCGGTAAATGCAGCATTTGGTGCTCCTGAAGGTAAAGCATTTGGCCTTATCGTAGGTGCTCCTGCAGCGATTGGCGTAGTTATGGCCGATGTAGCTGTTAAATCTGCGAACGTTGATGTAATTGGTTATGCATCACCTTCTGCAGGTACAAGTAATTCTAACGAAGTTATTTTACAGATTTCTGGCGATTCTGGGGCTGTACGACAAGCAGTTATCTCTGCTCGTGAAGTAGGTAAACAATTGCTTGGTACGATGGGTGACGAACCAGTAAACGGAGCCCCTTCCTATATCTAATCTGAAAGGATGGTATGCCCTATGAAATCAAAACGTTTCGAAGTTTTAAGTCAACGTCCTGTTAATCAGGATGGTTATGTAAAGGAATGGGTAGAGGAAGGTTTTATAGCTATGGAATCTCCTCAAGATCCAAAGCCTAGCCTCAAAATCGAAGGCGGCCGCATCGTTGAACTCGATGGTAAACGCCGTGAAGATTTTGATCTTATCGATACATTTATTGCAAATTACGGTATCGTTCTCGATGGTGCTCAAGAGGCGATGGCAAAAGACTCAAAAGAGATTGCTAATATGATGCTTACCCCTTCAGTACCTCGCGAAGAAATTGTTAAGATTTGTAAATCTATTACTCCAGCAAAAATGTTGGAAGTAGTTTCTTGCATGAACGTTGTTGAAATGATGCAATGTATGCAAAAAATGCGCGCTCGTCGTACAATGGCTAACCAAGCCCATGTAACGAACGTAAACGATAACCCAGTACAAATCGCAGCGGATGCAGCGGAAGGTGCACTTCGTGGGTTCGCAGAAGAAGAAACAACAGTAGCGGTTGCTCGTTATGCACCACTTAATGCGATTAGCTTACTCGTAGGCTCTCAATGTGGTCGTCCAGGCGTATTGACTCAATGTTCCTTGGAAGAAGCAACAGAATTAGAACTTGGTATGCGCGGTTTCACAGCTTATGCAGAAACCATTTCTGTATATGGTACAGAAGATGTATTTACCGATGGTGATGATACACCTTGGTCTAAAGGCTTCCTCGCATCTGCTTATGCATCTCGAGGCCTTAAAATGCGCTTTACATCTGGTACAGGTTCTGAAGTACAAATGGGCCAAGCTGAAGGTAAGTCCATGTTGTACCTTGAAATTCGTTGCCTATACATTACAAAAGGCGCCGGCGTACAAGGTATCCAAAATGGTTCTGTAAGCTGTATTGGCATTCCAGCAGCTGTGCCTTCTGGTATCCGTGCTGTATTAGCAGAAAACCTTGTAGCAGCTATGCTCGACCTTGAATGTGCATCTAGTAATGACCAAACATTCAGTCACTCCGACTTGCGTAGAACAGCACGTACATTGATGCAATTTGCACCTGGTACTGACTTTATTTGTTCCGGTTATAGTTCTACACCAAACTATGACAACATGTTCGCTGGTTCCAACTGGGATGCAGAGGACTATGATGACTGGACAGTTATCCAACGTGACCTCAAGGTAAATGGCGGTCTTATTCCTGCTCGTGAAGAAGAAGTTGTAGCGGTTCGTAATAAAGCGGCTCGTGCATTACAAGCTTTGTTCAAAGCTTTAGGCTTGCCTCCAATTACCGTTCAAGAGGTAGAGGCTGCTACGTATGCGAATGGCTCTAAAGATATGCCTCCTCGTGATAAGGTTGCAGATATTAAAGCGGCTCAAGACTTGTTGAACCGCGGCGTTACAGGCGTTGACTTCGTAAAAGGCTTAGCTAAAGAAGGTCATCAAGATGTAGCACAAAGTGTTTTAAACCTATTAAAACAAAAAATCTCCGGCGATTACTTACAAACATCGGCCATCTTTGACCGTGATTTCAATGTTATCTCCGCGATTAACAATAGAAATGACTATCAAGGTGTTGGCACAGGGTATCGTGTGGAAGGTGAAGATTGGGAACGTATTAAAGATATTCCAAACGCCATTGATCCACGGGATATATAAGGAGGTGTCATGATGGCTGAAATTAACAGAGATGTATTACGCTCTATTATCCTAGACGTTTTACAAGAAATGGGTGGTGTTCATGAGGCACCACAATTCAAGGCTAATGTTGGTGAAAGTACAGCACCAAGTGCAGCACCTAGACATGAAGACCCAACTGGTGACGATAGCTGGCTACAAACTGGTGCCCCTGCACAACCTGGTACAAGCGCAGATGAAGTAGTGATTGCTATTGGTCCTGCCTTTGGCCGTAGTCAACGACAAACTATCGTTGGTGTACCGCATCAAGAGGTGATTCGTCAATTGATAGCCGGTATTGAAGAAGAAGGATTGAAAGCTCGTGTTATTCGCGTATATCGATCATCTGATGTGGCGGCTGTAGCCGTTGAAGGTGACTCTATTTCTGGATCTGGTGTTTGTATCGGTATTCAATCTAAAGGTACAACTTTGATTCACCAACGGGATTTGCAACCACTTTCTAACTTGGAATTATTCCCTCAAGCACCGCTATTAACAGCTGAAACATACCGTGCTATCGGTAAAAATGCTGCTAAATATGCTAAGGGTGAATCCCCAACACCAGTACCAACCTTGAATGATCAAATGGCTAGACCAAAATACCAAGCATTATCTGCATTGCTTCATATCAAAGAAACTAAGCATGTAGTAAAAGGTAAGCCAGCTGATGAAGTTCGTGTCACTGTATAAGGAGGTTTACTATGGCTAATGAATTAGAAACCTTAATTCGTCAAATTGTTTCCGAATTAGAAGGGGCGAAAAGTAATGTCACTCATTCTACAGTCCCATATACGACAGCTACTGTAGATAGAGTTGCTACAGTAGAAGATTATCCGATTGCTAAAAAACATCCAGAATGGATTGATCTTGGTCAAGGTCGTGACTTGAGCCATATTACGATGGATAACGTAATGGCAGGTCACATCACAATGGATGATTTGAAAATTTCTCCATCCATTTTGAAAGCTCAAGGTCAAATTGCTAAGGCTGGGGGACGGGATCAAATTGAACTGAACTTCTCCCGCGCCGCAGAAATGACAAAAGTTAGCGATAAACGCTTACTTGAAATGTATAATGCACTTCGTCCATATCGTTCTTCTAAACAAGAACTTTTGGATATTGCTAGCGAACTTGATGGTCTAGGTGCTCCAATTTGTGCAAACTTTGTACGAGAAGCTGCAGAAAACTACGAACGTCGTAAAAAACTAAAAGGTGATAATTAACCTATAGGAGATGTCATTATGAAACGAATTGTTGGCATCGATATCGGAAACTCTACAACAGAAGCGGCCTTGGCCGAAATTCATAGCAATGGAGATGTAAAGTTCTTATCTTCTGCTATTGCCAGCACTACTGGTATTAAAGGAACGCGCGAAAATATCGTGGGTCTCATGGATGCCCTCAAGTCGCTAATCAAGTCTGCTAATATTACACTACGAGATATTGACTTAGTTCGTATTAATGAGGCTACACCAGTTATCGGCGATGTGGCTATGGAAACGATTACAGAAACCATAATTACAGAATCGACCATGATAGGCCACAATCCTAAAACACCAGGTGGCTTAGGCCTTGGCGTAGGCTATACCGTTCCTATTGAACAACTCATTGACAATCCGCAAGATAAGCCATACATCGTGGTAGCTCCTAAAATTATCGATTTTGAATTGGTAGCACAGCTTATCAATGCGTACTATAAACGCGGTTATGATATTCGCGCTGCTATCCTTCAAGCCGATGATGGGGTACTCGTCAATAATCGATTAGATCATAAAATTCCTATCGTAGACGAGGTTGCGTATATTGATAAAATCCCAATGGGGATGCTTTCCGCTGTAGAAGTTGTAGAACCGGGGCAAGTGGTATCACAATTATCTAATCCGTATGGTATTGCCACTGTATTTGAGCTTTCACCAGAGGAAACAAAGAATATTGTACCAATTGCTAGGGCCCTCATCGGGAACCGCTCTGCAGTAGTTATTAAAACGCCTGCAGGGGACGTTAAAGAACGGGTAATACCGGCAGGATCCATCATTGTTATGGGAAATGACCGAACTGTATCCGTCGATGTATCTGCAGGAGCAGAGAAAATCATGGAAACCCTTGGATCCGTTCATCCTATTGAGGATATCAGCGGGGAAGCAGGTACGAATGTAGGTGGCATGCTTGAAAAGGTTCGCCTCACAATGGCGCAATTGACGAATAAATCACCTCAAGACGTATATATTCAAGATTTACTAGCTGTAGATGTGGCTGTTCCTATTAATGTGAAAGGCGGCCTTGCAGGTGAGTTCTCCATGGAACAGGCTGTAGGTATTGCTTCTATGGTTAAGTCAGATCATCTACAAATGGAAATCATTGCAAAGCAGGTAGAAAAAGAGTTAGGTGTTCCTGTTGAAATCGGCGGTGAAGAGGCTGAATCAGCTATCTTAGGAGCTTTGACTACACCAGGGACAGCAAAACCAATGGCCATACTCGATTTAGGAGCAGGCTCTACCGATGCATCTATCATCAATCAAGAAGGAAAAATTAAGGCCATTCATCTTGCGGGAGCAGGAAATATGGTAACAATGTTAATCAACTCCGAACTTGGTTTAGAGGATATGCATATTGCGGAAGCCATTAAACGAGATCCATTGGCCCAAGTACTCAGTGTATATCATATTCGTCACGAAGATGGAACAGTGCAGTTCTTTAATGAACCACTTTCTGCAGCATTGTTTGGTCGCGTTGTTATCGTTACGCCTGATGGGCTCGTTCCAGTAGAGCGAGATATTCCGCTAGAAACGATTAAGCGTGTCCGTCAAACAGCAAAGAAACGAGTATTTGTAACAAATTCTCTCCGTGCCTTGGCATCTGTTAGTCCTACTCATAATGTGCGAGATATACCATTTGTCGTTATCGTAGGTGGTTCTGCATTAGACTTTGAAATTCCTCAACTCGTAACCGATGCACTTTCACAATATGCATTAGTAGCGGGTCGAGGCAATATTCGAGGCGTTGAAGGGGCACGAAATGCGGTAGCAACAGGTCTAGTATTATCCTATGCACAGAAGGGAGGCCTATGATGGACCAAAGTATCATTAGCAAGCCAACTATTTTGCTGTATGCTACAGAGCATATCAGTGGGGATGTACTAAAACCTATTTTATATGGTATTGAAGAGGAAGGTCTACCAGTTGTCATTGAGTCCCATAATGGTACTCATATGGCTTTGGCTAATCTCGCATCTCGTAATTCCGCTTTATCTGTAGGTATAGGCGTTGATGAACAGGCTATTGTATTGACTTATAAAAATATACCGGCCCATCAATTTATCTACAGACTTAGTGGTTACAGTCAATATCCAGATAGCTTACGTACCTTAGGTGTCAATGCAGCTCGCCTTGTAAAAGGAAATCCTTTTGTTTCTGATGAACGATTGGAAGTGGCCTTTTAAATACAACTAACTTGAGAGGTGGTGCATATGGCTATTTATACGAAAACCGGTGATGCAGGTACAACGACCCTTTTTGATGGCACACGAGTACCTAAAAATTCACTTCGTGTGGACACATATGGAACCTTTGATGAATTAAATGCACAGGTTAGTGTATGTGAGAAATTAGTCGTCTCACTAGACAATAAACATGTGCTTCACACATTACAACATCAGCTCTTTCGCTTATGTGCGGAGGTAGCAACGCCTCATGTAGAAAATCTTAGTGAAAGTAGTAATTTAATTTCACAACAAGATATAAGCGAATTGGAACACATGATTGATGGCTATACAAATCGATTACCACAGCAACATAGCTTTATATTAAGTGGAAATTATCTATCTGCTGCAGAGCTACATGTGGCACGCACAATTTGTCGTCGCGGTGAACGGTTGCTTATTAGTTTAGGTTCTGTAGAACCAATTCGCGATGAGGTTCGTAAATTTATTAATCGACTATCTGATGCTCTGTATATTATGGCTCGCATGGAAGACTACGTACAATTTGTGGAAACAATTGTAGAACGGGTTGCAGAACGTGTGGCAACTAGTCCTGCGGAAATACTGACAGAAACCAATCAATGCGCAGGTCATATAGAGCATACTACTGAAAATGGAGTTAATGATATGACAACTGGAACAGCCTTAGAGCATATCATGATGAAGCTTTCACAAACGGCAATGGACTACGCTCAGTCCATAGGCGTACCTATCGTTGTATCTATAGTAGATACAAACGGTGTATTAATGTATTTCCAACGTATGTCAGATGCATTGCTCATCAGTAACGACATCGCACAGGCAAAGGCGTACACCGCAGTGGCTCTCAAAGCCGCAACTCATGAAATACATCAAAGCGCACAGCCTGATGGCGATCTATTCAACATAGAATCCATGGTAAACCGTAAAATTTGCACCTTTGGTGGAGGGTATCCAATCATCATCAATGGCAAGATTGTCGGAGGACTTGGCATTAGCGGTGGTACCGTGGCACAGGATATGGACATTGCATCTCACGCATTACAATCTTTGTTAACTTAATGAGGTGAAAACAATGGACGTAACGCAAATGTATATTAGCGAATTTGTTGGTACAGCCGTTTTAATTGCATTTGGTAATGGTACAAATGCATCAATTCTTTTAAAGAAAACAATAGTAAGTGCTTTTGGTACTAATTGGTTGAATATTATTTTTGGATGGGCTTTTGCCGTAGCCTTTGGTGTCTATGTAGGAATTACACTTGGTGGTCCCGGTCATTTGAACCCAGCTGTTACTTTTGCTCTTGCTGTGGCGGGTTTATTTCCTTGGGATCAAGTGGTTCCAATGTCTATTGCTCAAATTGCTGGTGGTTTTACAGGTGCTGCTATTGCTGCACTATTCTATTATCCACACTTTAAAGTAACCGGTCCTGACGAAGGAAACTGTGTAGGAATTTTTGCAACAGGTCCAGCTATTGATAATAAACCTTTCAATTTGATATCTGAAATTATAGCAACGTTTATGTTTATGTTAGCTATTCTCTGTTTAGGTAAAATGGCTGATGGTTTAGCACCTATGGTCATCGGTATCTTGGTAGCATCTGTTGGTATGTCCTTTGGTGCAACAACAGGATATGCGTTAAATCCAGCGCGCGATTTTGGTCCACGCTTAGCATATTTCTTACTACCGATTCCTAATAAGGGAACTGCGAACTGGCAATATGCATGGGTACCATTTATTGGTCCGTTGATTGGGGCAGGCTTGGCAGTATTATTCTTCCAATTAGTGGCGCCTTAATTATAGCTAGAGTATATAAAACAAGGACGAACTATGGTGTGTCGATATAGTTTAAAGAATACATATTGAATTAGGAGGAAATTATATGGCCTTTCAAGAGGTAATTGATGCAAAACAGCGCATCATACAAGAATTTGTGCCCGGAAAGCAGGTTACTATAGCACATGTTATTGCCAATCCTAAGCCAGATTTATTTAGGAAAATGGGGCTAGAGGAAAAAGGGCGAAATGCCATTGGAATTCTCACCATAACACCTGGCGAAGGGACCATTATTGCAGCCGATATTGCGAGTAAATCTGGTGATATCGAAATTGGTTTCATCGATAGATTTTCGGGGGCACTTCTTATAACTGGTGATGTATCTGCTGTTGAATCTGCATTGCGTAGTGTAATTGAAGGATTGCAACGCATATTAGGATTTTTCCCAACAGATTTAACAAGATCCTAATGAAAGGATAACTATGAGCACTGAAAAGAAAGAAAAGCGTATCCTTCTAGTAGGACGTAGCGGTTGTGGAAAGACTACATTAGCAGATACGATTACACATGGCTCGGCTACGTATCATAAGACACAAGCGATAACGCGCGTGGGAAACTTCATCGATACCCCTGGAGAATACATGGAAAATCCTAATTATTATCGCGGCATTATCTTGCACGCCTATGATGCGGATTTAGTGATTTTCATGATTCCTGCAGGTGATGAAACAACCATATTCCCACCAAGCTTTGGGAACTCCTTAAACCGCGAGGTTATAGGTGTTGTATCAAAGGTGGATACGGGTAAAGATATAGAGGCGCCTCGACGCAATCTCAAACTAGCGGGAGCTACTAAGATTTTTGAAATATCAGTTCACGACGAAGAGTCGTTAAAACAATTATGTAACTACATATACGGTTAGTTGAAAGAAGGTTTTTCCATGGACAAAGGTTTTGAAGAACAAGTTAATCAATTTATTTTAAATAAGGCGATCATTCCAAAAAGCTTGGGTCTATGGGAACGATATTTCAAAAAAATGTGTCTTGCTTGGCAGGATATGAAACCTGAGATTCATGCTCAGCATATTATTTTTTCTGCAGATAATGGTATTTCCGTAGATGGCCTAATTGGTTATAACTATGAGATTACTCGTAAACAGTCTCAGAATATGATTGATGGTAAAAGCGCAGTTGCTAATTACTGTATCTTTAACCATATTCCTTACGAAGTGGTAGATGTAGGCATTGCTTGCTCCCGAGGTATTGGGGTCAATCGAAAGGTTGCTCAAGGCACAAAGAATATATTAGACGGTTCTGCTATGAGCGCTGAAGAATTTGATTTAGCGTACCAAGCGGGATATAACCGCGTTGTCTACTATGCAGAATCGGGAATTAATCTATTTTCCTTCGGAGAAATGGGTGTTGGTAACACGACTACGTCAGCAGCTGTCTTAAGTGGTCTTACAAAGCTAGACCCACGTATAACCGTAGGTCCTGGATCTGGTCCTGAGGACGAAGCGTACATGAATCAAAAACGTGAGTTTGTACGGACTGCACTATCTCATCATAAGGGGCACTTAAATAGTCCAAAAGAAGTAATTAGTCGCGTAGGTGGCTTTGATATAGCCGCTATTACAGGTGCTATGGTAGCTTGTACGGACTTACATATCCCATTTGTTATTGATGGATATATTACAGCAGTTGCTATGGCTTGTGCTACTCAAATGAATGGAGAGGCTCCATTATACGGCATTCCATCTCATTATTCTCGTGAGGTAGGAATGGCCGCAGCATTGGCTTATGCAAATATTCGTCTTGATGAAGTTCCAATTCATGGACAAATGGCATTAGGTGAAGGTACAGGGGCTGTACTTATGGTACAGTTGCTTAAAACCGCTCACTTTGCCTTTATGAATATAGGTACTATGGTGGAACTATTAGAAAAATAAATTTGTAATCAATGTTCTGTATTTTGTAAAAGGAGAGAAAACAGATGACACAAGAAGCATTAGGTATGGTGGAAACTAAGGGCCTAGTAGGCGCAATTGAAGCAGCTGATGCAATGCTTAAAGCAGCTAATGTAGAATTAGTAGGCAATGAAAAAATTGGTTCTGGTCTTGTTACTGTTATGGTTCGTGGTGATGTAGGTGCTGTAAAAGCTGCTGTAGACGCAGGTGCAGCTGCTGCAGAGCGCGTAGGCATTGTTATCTCTACTCATGTAATTCCAAGACCACATAAAGATGTAGAAGGTATTTTACCAACAAAGGGTGAATAATTATGGCCGATACTAAAAGTATGGTAGATGAGATTTTAAAACGCGTGTTGATGCGTATAGATGATGCTGACTTGGGTGATATTACAACTAATATAGCAAATAACGTGCCTGGTGCATGTGACTCAGCGACTATAAATTTACCTACCGTCTCACAACTACAAACTTCTATGATTACTGAACACGTAGGTAGCACTACAACTGGCGATACAATTGGTCTCGTAATTGCCAATGTAGATAGTCAAGTATTGGAAGCTATGAAGCTCACTAAGTCATATCGATCCATAGGTATCTTGGGTTCACGAACAGGTGCAGGACCACAAATTATGGCTGCTGATGAAGCTGTAAAAGCAACAAATACAGAGATTGTTAGTATTGAGTTTGCTCGTGATATGAAAGGCGGTGCCGGAGCTGGTTCCCTTATCATATTTGGTGGCGATGATGTATCTGATGTAAGACGTTCTGTGGAGGTCGCATTACGTGAATTAGAACGCACTTTTGGCGAAGTATATATGAATGAAGCAGGTCATGTAGAAATTCAATATACAGCTCGTGCAGGAGAAGCATTAGTTACTGCCTTTGGTACACCAGAGGGTAAAGCTTTTGGATTAATTGTTGGTGCGCCAGCAGCTATCGGTGTAGTTATGGCAGATACAGCAGTTAAGTCAGCTAATGTAGATGTGGTAGGCTATCGTTCACCATCTAGCTCAGCTATGAGTAATGAAGTTATTTTACAAATCAGTGGTGATTCAGGGGCTGTTAAACAGGCTGTAAAAGCAGCACGTGATGTAGGCCTATCATTGCTTAAAACTATGGGAAACGTACCTAAGAACACAGGTTCTTCCTATATAATCTAGATGTTCCATCTTTTATATTGAGTTAATATAATTGCCACGCTGTAATGAATGATATTTTCATAATATGAATCTTAAAAGCGAATCATCTAGAGAGTTAGATAATGGGAGGTATTATGGTGAAAGATTCACTAGGGTTACTAGAAGTAGCTGGCTTACTGGGGGCTATCACGGCATCAGATGCAATGGTTAAAGCTGCAAATGTAAGGCTTATAGGCATAGAAAAGGCAAGAGGCCTTGGTTGGATGACCGTAAAGGTTACTGGTGATGTGGGAGCTGTTGAGGCAGCTGTTCAGACTGGTGTAGCTATTACAAAAGATATGAATCTTTATGTAGCTCATAAAGTAATTCCAAGACCTGCAGAAGGTTTGGTGGAATCCTTTAATGATGACTTTACAGATAGGTCAGACAATGTATCTGATGATACAAAAGTAGCTGAGAATTCTGTAGATAATGAATCAGTAAAAACAGACGTTATTACTTCTGTGGAAGAGAAACCTGTATTAGATGAAAAGGTTGTTGAGGTGTTAGACGAAATCGTATCTACAATTGTAGAACCGAAAAGTTCTAAGTCAACAGAGACTAAAAAAACAACACCAAAGAAAAAAACTAAAAAGAAATAAAGTAGTAAAAAATAAAGGAGATTATCATGAATAACGCATTAGGCATGGTAGAAACAAAAGGTTTAGTAGGCGCAATTGAAGCGGCTGACGCAATGGTAAAAGCAGCTAACGTTACATTAGAAGGTACCGAAAAAATTGGTTCCGGTCTTGTAACTGTTATGGTCCGCGGTGATGTAGGTGCTGTAAAAGCGGCTGTTGATGCAGGTTGTGCAGCAGCACAAAAAGTAGGCGAAGTAGTATCTACTCATGTAATTCCACGTCCTCATAGTGACGTAGAATTAATCTTACCTAAGAAAGGATAATAGTTTATGGATCGGGAAAAGATTCGTGCTATCGTACGAGAAGTGATCGAAGCCATGTTCGAATCATCCATTCCCGTAGGTGTAAGCAATAGACATGTTCATCTATGTCAGGAGGACTGGGATATATTATTTCCTAATCAGGCTATTACTAAGAAAAGTGACTTAAAACAAACTGGAGAGTTTGCATCAGAACAAACAGTTACTTTAGTGGGGCCTAAAGGGGTCATTCAAAATGTCCGCGTATTAGGTCCTCTTAGAAAACAGTCACAAGTGGAGGTTTCTTTGACCGATGCTCGTACATTAGGTATAAAGCCTCCTATTGTGCTATCTGGTCATTTAGAATCAGCCGTAGAGATTACTCTATGTACTGAAAATGGGGAAATCACAAAACCTATTTGTATCGTTGCAAAACGACATATCCATATGTCCCCTGAGGATGCAAAACGGCTTAATGTAAACGATGGCGATAGCGTTAATGTTGAGCTTCAAACGGCAGAACGCACCACTGTATTTGGTGATGTTATCGTACGGGTCGTACCTGGTTTTGTTCTAGAACTCCACATTGATACAGATGAGGCAAATGCTGCCAATGTACAAGGTACAGTGATGGCGAGAATTGTACAGTAAAGTAGGTGATATGATGAAAGGTTTGAAAAAGGCAAATAATACCTTGCAAGAGTTCTCTGATCTTGTAGAGTCTAAAAAAGTGAGCTCTCATAATCAAAAGAATTTGCGCGTAGGCATTGACCTTGGTACATCATCTATTGTCCTATCCGTAGTAAACGATAAAGGTAAACCTATATATGGTGCCTTTGAATACAATGAGTCTATTCGAGACGGCCTTGTAGTTGACTATGTGGGAGCTGTTACGATTACTCGTGCGTTAAAGGCTAAGGCAGAAGCAGCCTTAGGAACAGAACTTGTATATGCCGCAGCAGCTGTTCCACCTGGAACGATAGGCAAGAATAAAGATGTAGTAGGTCATGTTCTTGAAAGTGCCGGTTTTGAAGTAACTTGTATTCTAGACGAACCTACTGCTGCTGCTAATGTGCTAGGCATTACCGATGGCGCTGTTATCGACGTCGGTGGTGGTACTACGGGCATAAGCATTTTAAAAGCTGGCCGAGTTGTATATACCGTAGATGAGCCTACAGGAGGTACCCATATGAATCTTGTTATTAGTGGGGCCTATGGGATTTCAATCCCGGAAGCGGAGGCCTATAAGCGCAATGAAGCTAATAAACGCGATGTATATGCAACCATACGGCCTGTTGTAGAAAAAATGGCAGCTATTTCTAAGCGTGCGTTACAAGAGGGTGGCTATGAAAAGGGAACTCCCATTGTTGTTGTAGGTGGTGCTTCTAATTTTGAGGAGTTTACAAAAACTTTCAGTCAATATATAGGATTACCCGTAGATAAGCCATTATATCCAGAGTTTGTAACGCCCTTAGGAATTGCCATGGGAAGTGAGCATTAATATGGATGCATTAGTTAAACTGGTGCTAGAACGCCTAGAAAAGCGCATGACATCCACTGCTACGTTTATGGTCACAGAGTGTAATAGCTATGATGAACATATATTGTTGCGAAATCAACTCATTTCTTTTACTGGTATAGATTATGTTCATATACGAGAGTTAATATGCGATACACTGGTGCCTTGGGTAGTTTGCCTGCACCGTGCATTAGCGTATGACTGTGAGGTGACAATACGCCTAGCAGTTCCTGTAACCTCGTTGATGAATCCATCAGTCATTCTAGATTGGCCTATCAGATTTTTAGATAAATTTGGCCGTCCTATATGTGCCAGTTATCAAGCATGGATTACGGCCTCTTTTGTAAGATCTTGTGAAAGTCATTCTATTATCGTCATATATAGGGGACAACGGTTCACCATGGCTGCTCGTGATGAAATCGAGCGCTTAGGTATCACAATAATTGAAGGGAACGAGAAGTATGCAAGTCGGTAAAGTAGTGGGTAGTATCGTATCTACTCAAAAGCATGAATCTCTAAAGGGAATGAAACTGATGATGGTAGATATTCTCGATGGAGAACAAGAGTTGACGGGGCGCATAGAAATCGCCGTCGATACAGTATGTGCTGGTGAAGGTGAATATGTGCTTCTAACTCGAGGCTCATCGGCACGGCATATTTTCGAAGATGATAAAGGCACCGCAGTAGATTGTGCTATTGTGGGTATTATTGATAGTTTTGAAAAATAATTGTATAGGAAATAGCTGGTGCCAGAGTTAAACCTAGTTATTGTGTCACATCATGAATGTATCTCTGATTGTGTACACCGTAAGTTGAGATGGTCATTGCATCAGCCATGCAACCTATATGGAGGTTCATGATGGAAAATAATATACAGTTGAAAGAAATGATTCGCTCCATGGTTATAGATGTATTAGAGGGGAAAAAGCAAGAAACAGCTTCATCACAACGTATCAAACAAGCATCTAGCGGGCAAGTTGAACCAGGTGTATTTGATACAGTTGATGAAGCAATTCAAGCAGCAAAAGTAGCACAAGAACACTTTGAAGATTGCACTTTGGCAACTCGTGAGAAGGTAATAGCAGATATTCGTGCTGCTATGCGTCCACGAGTACAAGAGTTAGCTTTAAAAACTGTTGAAGAAACAGGTATGGGTCGTGTTGCGGATAAAGTACTGAAATTGAATCTTACTCTAGATAAAACACCTGGAGTAGAAGATCTTGTCACAGAGTGTGAAACTGGTGATAATGGTATGACATTGTATGAATTATCTGCTTACGGTGTTATTGGTGCTATTACCCCAAGTACTAATCCCGCAGAAACTTTAATATGTAATACAATTGGTATGCTAGCAGCAGGGAATGCAGTATTTTTTAGTGTGCATCCTGGTGCTAAGCATCTCAGTCGATTGTTAGTTAGTGAACTTAACCAAATTATTTCTAAATCGATTGGCATTGAAAACCTTATCGTTACACTTAGTGAACCATCTATTGAGTCTGCTCAAGAGATGATGGTACATCCAGATGTAAGTTTATTGGTTGTTACTGGTGGCCCTGGTGTAGTAAAACAAGCACTACAAAGTGGCAAAAAGGTGATTGGTGCAGGTGCTGGTAATCCACCAGCTTTTGTAGATGAAACCGCAGATATAAAAAAGGCAGCTCAAGATATTGTTCTCGGTGCTAGCCTTGATAATAATATTTTATGTATTGCCGAAAAGAGTGTCGTTGCAATGCGTCAAATTGAGCCACAGTTGGTTCAAGAAATGGTGAGAGTAGGCTGTGTACTCGTTGAAAATCAACAAGATATTCAACGTTTGGTAGACTTAACTGTATTACCTAATGGGACACCAAATAAAAAGTTTGTTGGTAAGAATGCTAGCGTTATACTTGATGCGGCACGTATCCCATATAATGGTGATCCACGATTGATTATTATACGTACTCCTAAAGATCATCCATTTGCAGTTATTGAAATGTTGATGCCTATTCTCCCAGTTGTGACAGTAGACAGCTTTGATGAAGGCCTCGAAGTATGCTTGATGTTAGAAGCAGGCTTACATCATACAGCAACAATGCATTCCTTAAATATGGAACGCCTTAATCGAATGGCGCGTAAAATGAAAACATCTATTTTTGTTAAAAATGGTCCATCCTATGCAGGCCTTGGATTTAGTGGTGAAGGTACGACAACCTTTACAATCGCTACACCTACTGGGGAATCGACTACATCTGCGCGATGCTTTGCACGACGTCGTAGATGTTGCTTAACGACAGGATTTAATATTCGATAGGTGGTGAGCATGTGGATAAATGGACTTTTCCAACTCAAATTTATGCAGGATCAGATTCGTTGAATCGACTTACAGAATTTAATAATGAATCCATCCTTATTATATGTGATCCATTTTTAAAAGATTCTCCAAGCCTTACTTATGTAATGGGGTTAATGGATAATAAAAATGAGGTCAGCATTTATACTGATGTTGTACCAGATCCTCCAATCTCGCATGTTGCTAAGGGGATTGAATATATGCAAGGTATTAAACCTTCTATAATTATCGCCATAGGTGGGGGCTCTTGTATTGATATGAGTAAAGGTATAGCCTATTTTGGACGTAAGTTAAAGCATATGAATATTAAATCTTTCATTGCTATTCCTACCACTAGTGGGACTGGCTCAGAGGTTACATCTTTTGCGGTTCTTACGGACAGCGAAACTAAGATAAAATATCCTCTTTTGGACGATGCAGTACTACCTGATGAAGCATTATTAACGCCATTATTTGTAAAAACATCTCCACCAGGTGTTACTGCTTATAGTGGCATGGATGTATTAGTTCATGCACTTGAAGCCTATGTGGCAACGGCAGCAAATAACTTTACCGATGCTTTAGCTCAACAGGCAATTGAACTTGTTTTTGAATACTTACCAAAATGTCATAAAACAACAGCTACAGATCAAGACCGCATGTCTATGCATGAAGCATCATGCCTTGCAGGACTTTCTTTTAATAAGGCCGGATTAGGTATTGTTCATGCTATGGCTCATCAGTTGGGAGGACAGTTTCATGTGCCTCATGGCCTTGCTAATAGCATGCTTTTACCTTATGTAATTGCCTTTAACTGTTCTCATAACCCTGAAGTAGCGAAAAAGTATGCAGATTTATCTGCTAAATTGGGCTTTGTATCGTATGAATCTTCAGAAGAAAAGAAATTAGGTGCTTTGTTAGAAGCAATTATTAAATTGCAACGCACTTTAGGATGTCCAATGACACTTACTGATTTCGGCATAGATAAGGTCACCGCTGAGGGAAAATTAAATCTAATGGCCGATAGAGCGTTAGAGGATATGTGTTATCGATTTAATCCATATCCAGCTAATCGAAATGATTTAATTAAGTTATATAGAAATGTTTTATAAAACACAATATAAGACTAGTATTAATGGATACTTAAAAAGAGGCTTTAATAGTTATTAAGGTCTCTTTTTTGTATGTGTTACGCAGTTAATGTATCTTTGCACACAAAATTTTTCACGTGGGAGTGGTATAATAAAAGATACACAACATATAGATTTAAATATATTTTATTAGGAATAGTCATGTTCCATATACCACATTGGAATATGATAAAACCTAGATTTAATCTGTGCTTGTTGTATAATATATATAATATTTAATTTTTTAGATGTGTAGTTAAAAGCCTTATTATTTAGCTTTTACTTAAACTAAATGAAGCTTGTGGTACAAGCGTACTCATGCTTCATATTTCAAGAGAGGTCTATATGCAAGAATACTTACGTATGGGGATTGATGTTGGTTCAACGACAGTAAAGGTTGTTTTGTTGGACGAACACGATAACTATTTGTATAAAAAGTATATTCGACATTATGCTAACATTTTGGATACCGTTTATACCTTGCTTAAGGAAGCCCAAGTGGGACATGAAGATGCAAAGGTTCATGTAGCAATTACGGGTTCTGGTGGCATGGCAATGGCAGAAAAGGTGCGTATACCTTTTGTACAAGAAGTAATTGCTGAAACAAAAGCGATTAAAGCATTATATCCACAAACCGATGTTATCATCGAGCTTGGTGGGGAGGATGCGAAGGTTACGTATCTAGGCCGTACTGCTGAACACCGTATGAATGGCTCTTGTGCTGGTGGTACCGGTGCATTTATCGACCAAATGGCTACATTGTTACAAACAGATGCTTCTGGCCTTAACCAATTGGCGATGAATGCGGATACTATTTATCCAATTGCCGCTCGCTGTGGCGTATTTGCGAAAACAGACGTACAGGCATTATTGAATCAAGGTGCGTCTCATGAAAATATTGCGAAATCCGTATTCCAAGCCATCGTTAACCAAACGATTGCAGGCCTTGCATGCGGTCACAAAATCGAAGGGAATGTAGCATTCCTTGGTGGTCCATTAACATTCTTATCCGAATTACGACAATGTTTCTGTGATACCTTAGAACTAGACGAAGCTCATCGCATCATCCCTGAAAATGGTGAATTGTTCATCGCTTTGGGGGCATCCCTTATGAACGATGAATGCCGAGATATTACGGTAGGTGAATTGACGAAGGAAATCGGTGCCCTTATTGGTGTGCCTATGGAGGCAACTGACCGTGTTGATCCGCTATTTAAAAATAAAGAAGAATTAGAAGAATTCCATGCGCGTCATGCTAAGGCAGTAACTCCAAAAGGTGATATTAAAGAGGCTGAAGGTCCATGCTACCTCGGAATTGATGCGGGCTCTACGACGTTGAAAGTCGTATTGATTAACAGCAAGAATGAAATCATCTTCTCTCACTATGGTCCAAATCATGGTAAACCGTTAGAAAAATCTCAAGAATTAATTGAGAAAATCTACGGTTTGTTGCCAAAAGGTGCTTATATCGCTCATTCCGGTGTAACCGGTTACGGCGAAGCCTTCTTGAAACGTGCGCTTGGCATCGATATTGGGGAAGTAGAAACAATTGCCCATTATCGCGCGGCCCAATTCTTCTGCCCTGACGTATCATTTATCTTGGATATTGGTGGTCAAGATATGAAATGTACAAAGGTACGCGATGGTTACATTGAAGACATCGTATTGAATGAAGCCTGCTCCTCTGGTTGTGGTTCCTTCATCGACACCTTTGCTACATCCTTGCGTTTGCCAATTGAGCAATTTGCTAAGGAAGGTTTGTTGGCACCTATGCCAATCGATTTGGGTTCTCGTTGTACCGTATTTATGAACTCCAAGGTAAAACAGGCGCAAAAAGAAGGGGCTACGGTACCGGATATCGCGGCTGGCCTTGCATATTCTGTTATCAAAAATGCATTGTATAAGGTGCTTAAGGTAAAAGACCCTAAGGAATTAGGTGACCACATCGTCGTGCAAGGCGGTACATTCTATAATGAAGCGGTGCTTCGTGCCTTTGAAAAATTAATGGGCGTCGAAGTCATTCGCCCTGATGTATCCGGCTTAATGGGTGCTTATGGTATGGCATTGCTCGCTTCTGAAGCAGCAGAAGAGTTACAAAATCAACATAGTACATTACTTGATAGCGAAGGTTTGAAATCCTTGCAAGTGTCTACATCCATGCGTAATTGCGGATTGTGTTCTAATAATTGTATGCTTACCATCAATGCATTCTCCGATGGCCGTACCTATGTAACGGGCAATCGATGCGACCGTGGTGCAGGTGATATGATTCAAGAGAAACATAAGCCCGTTCCAAATATGGTAGACGTAAAATTACGCCGTTATTTTGATTACTATCTCAAGAAAAACATTCCTGAGTTTGAAGGTAAATTGCGTATTGGCATACCTCGCGTCCTCAATATGTACGAAGATTTTCCATTCTGGTTTACATTCTTCAATCAATTGGGCTGTGAAGTGGTATTGTCTGATTATACGACGAAGGATCAATATAATAAGGCGATTGATACAATTCCTTCTGATACGGCATGTTATCCTGCTAAGGCCGTTCATGGACATATCCGCGACCTTTCACAAGCACAGGTCGATTTAATCTGGTATCCATGTATTCAACATGGTCCAAAGGAATTTAGCCGCGACAATAATTACCATTGCCCTATGGTTATTTCCTACCCAGAGTTGATTCGAAACAATATGCAAGATGTGATGGGAAAAACACCATTTTATGCGCCATTCTTACCATTAGCAGATAAGAAATCATTGGTGCCTGCTTTGGTGAAAGCCTTAAAAGACTTACCTTTCGGTAAAAGTGAAATCTCTAATGCTGTAGAAACTGCATGGGCAGAACAAGAAAAATGTAAGGCTGACTATCGCGAGATGACAAAGAAAACTGTATCTCGTTTGGTAGCAGAACAAGTGCCTACCATCGTATTGGCCGGTCGTCCATACCACTTAGATTCCGGTATTAATCATGGTATTCCTGAGCTCATTACGTCTCTTGGTATGGCGGTTCTTACTGAAGATGGTGTAGCGCCATTAGGTAAGGATATTAAACATCTTCGCGTTGTAGACCAATGGTCTTACCATAGTCGTCTATATCATGCAGCTGAATTTGTAAGTCGTACAGAAGGATTCCAAATTGTTGAGTTGAACTCCTTCGGTTGTGGCCTTGATTCTATTGTGGCAGATCAAGTAAAAGATATCTTATCTGCAAAGCATAAAATCCATACATTGCTCAAAATCGATGAAGGTACGAACTTAGGTGCTGTTACGATTCGCTTGCGTTCTTTGCAATCCGTAATGGAACGGAGTATGCGTAAACATCACAATCCAGAAGCTCCTGTAGAGACTGTGGTTGATGACACACCAGCCTATGATTATGAACGCGTTGTCTTTACCGAAGAAATGCGTAAGACATACAAGATTTTGGTGCCTCAAATGTCACCTCTTCATTTCCAATTATTGGAACCGGTGCTTAAGTCTGAAGGTTATGACTTTGATATGTTACCTGCTCCAACTCGTGAAGATGTAGAAATCGGTCTAAAGTATATCAATAATGATGCATGTTATCCTGCTATCATCGTTGTAGGCCAATTGATGAGCGCCTTATTGTCCGGTAAATATGATATTAATAAAACGGCTGTTATCATCTCTCAAACCGGTGGTGGTTGTCGTGCTACCAACTATATTGGCTATTTGCGTAAAGCCCTCATCGATGCAGATATGAAACAAGTTCCAATCTTGTCACTTAATGCGAGTGATATGGAACGTCAACCAGGATTTAAGTTGACTAAATCCTTCTTACATCGCATGATTCAAGCCGTAGTATACGGAGATGCGTTGATGCAATGTGTATTGGCTACGCGCCCTTATGAAATTAATCCAGGATCTGCAGATGCATTGTGCGATTATTGGGTTAAAAAATTACGGGAACGTATTACAAAAGCTAATATATTCCAATATAGTAAATATATTAAGAACATCATTGAAGATTTTGACAATTTACCAGTCGATAAATCCAAGCCGAAACCTCGTGTTGGCGTAGTAGGTGAAATCTACGTTAAATTCCATCCAAGTGCGAACAACCACATCAATGAACTTATAGAAAAAGAAGGCGGTGAGGTTGTAACCTCTGGTCTACTAGACTTCTTCTTGTACTGTGCTATGGATAGTACATATCGTGCTAAACACTTAGATGGCACCTGGCTTTCTGGATTCTTTGGTTCCTTGGCTCGAGAAGCGTTAGAATTATACCGCTTGCCATATGCAAAAGCCGTTGCGGCATCTAAGCATTTTGATCCATTGCAACGGATGACGAAGGTTGCAAAAGAAGCGGCTCATTATATTGACCTTGGTAACCAATGCGGTGAAGGTTGGTTCCTTACAGGCGATATGATTGATCTTATCGAAAAAGGTGCAAAACAAGTAGTTTGCTTGCAACCATTTGGCTGCTTACCTAACCACGTTAGTGGTAAAGGCATGGTAAAAACATTATCTGAGGCATATCCTGATGTGCGTATTGCAGCTATCGATTATGACCCAGGTTCCAGTGCGGTAAACCAAGCAAACCGATTGAAGTTGTTGTTAGCAACAATGTTTGAATGATAATGTAATCGTCAATTATATAATCACCATATATAGAAAAAAGCGTCCCTGATATATATCCCTTTTACTGGTTGTCCAGTAAAAGGAGTGCATATCACTAGGGACGCTTTCTTTATGAAATTAATTAATCTTCTTTAATCATGGTATAGAAGCATACTAATGCTAATACAGCACATACAACCATAACAATCCCCATAGGGATGCCAGTATGGCTTCCACCAATACCAACTAATGGCGATACGAACCCAGCTGAAAACATGCCTGCGAATCCTAAAATAGCAGAGGCGCTACCTGCTTGGTGTCCATATTTCGCCATTGCCATAGAGAAACCTGTTGATCCAAATACAGATACGGTACAAACTGTAAAGAATAGAATGAGACTAGTTACAATAAAGGACCAATTAAAATACATCACACAAAGGAATAGGATAGAGCCAATCGTTAATTGCAATAGACTGGTATGTAAAATGGTTTTAATTTTTACAACATTACTTACTTTGGCACTGATTACGCTAGCGAGAATAATACCGCAACTATTAATACCGAACATATAACTAAATTCTTGTGCAGATAAATTGAATATATTTTGATATACAAAGGATGAACCTGAAATATAGGCAAAGAAACTACCAAAGGCGAATAGCTGAACTAGAGTCTGGCCTAAGAAAGAACCATCTTTTAGTAGAGCACCGTAGTTTTTGAATGCTGTTGCTATACCACCGGAAATACGCTTTTCTGGTGGTAGGCTTTCAGTAAAAAAGAAAGAGCCCATAAGCAACACGGCAGAGAAAACGGCGAGGACAATAAAAATAAAGCGCCATGTAGAAAATAATAAAAGCTGACCACCTATAAGTGGTGCAATAACAGGAGCTAATCCGTTGACGAGCATGAGTAGAGACATGAGTCGCATTAATTCCTTGCCAGATGCAAAATCTCGGGAGATGGCCTTAGCAATAACAACGCCGATAGAACCTGTTAAGCCTTGTAAAAATCGTGCAACTAGTAAAATCTCAATATTGGGCGCAATAGCACAGAGTATACTGGAGATTACACAGAGGATATTGCCAATGATAAGTGGTTTTTTTCGCCCAAATGAGTCACTAAGAGGACCGCCAATTAATTGGCCAATAGCGATACCAAAAGTCATAATACCAATTGTCATCTGAATGAGGGACGCATTTGTATTAAGTTCATGAGGCATGATTGGTAATGCTGGTAGATACAAGTCAGTACCAAGTGGTGTGATAGCCGTAAGAAGCCCCAGAAATACGACAATAAATAAAGAAATTTTCTTTGTAGACTCCATAAAATCTCCTATATTAAAAAGGGAAAAATAAAAGTCTGCGAATCGCACTTCGCAGACTGCATTTAATTTTATCTATTTAACAAGGTGTATTGTAACATGATTAATAAGAAAAAGCTATAGATTTATGTATGAGTAACAGGGATATTGCTTATTAGCATTTGAAAATAAAAAGAACAGCTCACGAATGAGCTGTTCTTTTATGTTACCAATTCTTAGAAGAACATGTGGTGAATTTCATGGATGAAATGTTGACCGAAGAAGGAGATACAACCATGCATGATAATGAAGATAATGAAGTATTTGAACGCGCTGTTCATGATAACACTTGCTTCAATTTCATGTTCTAAGTTGTGAGCTTCTTCCGCATTGATTTCTTTGTGGTTTTCTAAGTATGCTTTCAAAGCAGGACCTACGGCACCAATAGAAATTGCGATGGATTGTGGGGACAACATTTTGCCGATACCAGCTGCACCGGAGTTAACAGCTGCTAACCAGAAGCCAAGATCTTCATAACCAACAGGGTTTAAGCCTTGAGCTGCTGCGATTTGAAGTGGTCCAAACAATACGTTGGAGTTGGTACCGGAACCTGTTAAGAACGCACCCAATGCACCTACGATAGGAGCGAATAGAGGATACAAGGAACCTGTACCTGCAACCATTGCTTTCGCGATGTCTGCAGTCATACCGGAGTATGTCATCAATTTAGCAGTCATAACAACTGTGATGATTGTAAGGTATGTGAACTTCAAGTTTTTAACTGTGGAACCTAATGTACCGAAGATTTCACCAGCTTTTGCTTTTTGGATGAAACCACCAACGATACCAGCGATGAAAATCATGATACCAGGTGTTGCAATCCATACGAATGTGTAAGGTTTTGCACCAGTACCTTGGTAAATAGGTACAGATGTTTTAATGGATGCAAGAGGACCATTGATTGCTGGGAACAATTTAGAAGTTAATAACAATAATACGAAGATTAAGATGAATGGCATTGCAGCCACAAGGCCTTCGCCACCAGAAACTTTAGGAACTTCGCCAGTTTGTTTAACTGCGTATTGAGGATCATTAGGAGGCATAATTTTTGCACAAGCAATGATCACTGCCATGATTACGATGGATGCAGAAATTACGGATAATTCAGGACCCATTACGGCATTGATTACGATTTCAGGAATAGCTAATGCTAAACCGGAAAGTAATGTTACAAGGAATACGCCTTTTAACGCTTTGATACCGCCACCGATAATCATAACTACGAAGAAAGGAGCGATAAGGTTAAGTAAGAATAATTGTACGGAAATGAATGTACCTAAATGGCTAGGATCAAGATTTGTTAAGGATGCCAATGTAGTTGTTGGAATACCGATGGAGCCAAATGTTGTTGGTACGGAGTTTGCAACGAGACATGCGATGATAGATTTTAGTGGGTCGAAACCTACGGCAACCATCATAGCTGCTGGGATTGCAACGGCTGTACCAAAGCCAGCCATACCTTCCATGAAAGCACCGAAGCCCCATGCAAGTAGTAATGCAAGTACACGAGTATCAGATGTTACAGAGGAAAGCATGGTTTTAATAGTTTCCATAGCTTTCGTATGTACTACCAAGTTGTAAACGAAGATAGCCGCTGTAATAACTAATAGGATAGGCCAAATTGCCAATGCGGCACCTTCAAGGGCACCAGTGACCATAATAAATGGGTCGGATTGGAATGCTGTAATAGCGATGATGAAAGAACCAATTGCAGCAACACTTGTTGCTTGCCATGCAGGTAATTTCAAGATGGATAACGCTACGATCAACCAAATGATTGGAGCTAGCGCTAATAGAACGGTGAAAGCACTCATTTCTAAATATCATCCTTTCAAGAAAAATAAAAATATATGCTTAACAGGACGATGTAGCAATAATCAATTTAATTGATAAGTAAATCGCTATTATATTAAGTTGTAAAAGTTCAGTAATAATAAAAGATTACAATAAAATAACAGATATACTTATCAGAAAAAGTGATATATCTCTTAAAATTTTTTAACCTCATAGCCTATGAGGTTAAAAAAATATAAGAGAGGGGACATAAACAGTGTTTATGTCCCCCTCTGTACTAACTACATGTCCGTGTTAGGGCCAACACTAATTAGATATTAGTAGTTACCTTTGAACATTGTAGCAGGAGCTTCTGGTACATAATCGCCGAAGTAGGATTTGAAGTCTAAACCTAATTCATTGCAAAGATCTTGAACTTCAAGCATTGTACCGTTAAGTACAGGGATGCCTTCAGCTTTAACTCTAGCAACAGATTCATGTTCTTTTTCGCCATGAGTATAGATGCGGTCTTGACCTTGAGCTTTAGGAGCTTCACGTAATTCTTGTAAGAATTGAGAGAAGTGTTTTTTGATTTCAGCTGGGTCACCGAAGAATTCAGGGTTGATAGCCATGAAGCCGTGGCAAATATTGGATTTGCCACCAACCATACATTTATTGGAAGTACCACCTTGGGAAAGGATGGAGGAGAACAATTCAGCAATCATGCCGTTACCATAACCTTTGTGGCCGCCAAGAACTTCTGTAGCACCACCTAAAGGAAGGATACCGCCGCCTTCATGACGGGAAATGTTGCCCAATACTTCAGCTGCGTCAGTGGAAGGAACGCCGTCTTTGTTAACAGCCCAGCCATCTGGAGTAGCTTTGCCCATTTTGTTGTACATTTCAAGTTTACCACGAGTTACTACTGTAGTGGAGCAATCGAAGAAGAAGTCAACAGGATCAGCTGGTACAGTCCAAGCGATAGGGTTGGAACCAAGCATAGCTTTACGAGCATATACAGGAACCATGATTGCTTCGGAGTTTGTACAAGAGAAACCGATTAAGCCTTGGTCGGATGCCATTTTAGCATAGTAACCAGCGATACCATAGTGGTTGGAGTTACGTACGGATACGATACCAACACCGGATTTTTTAGCTTTTTCGATAGCCATTTCCATAGCTTTGTGGCCCAATAATTGGCCCATGCCGTCATGACCGTCGATAACTGCGGAGATTGGAGTTTCTTTTACGATTTCAGGTTTTGCATCGATTTTAATCAAGCCGTTGGAGATACCTTTGTGGTAACGTACCATACGTTGCATACCATGGCTTTGAATACCGAATAAGTCGGAAGTCAAAAGTACGTCTTGAATGATGTCAGCTTCTTTTTCGGAAAAACCGAATTTTTGGAAAGCGTCCATGCAAAGTTTGTGAAGTGTTTCATAAGGGAAAAGTACAGTGTTTTTAGCTTCTGCCATTGTTAAAACCTCTTTTCAGAAAATATGACCTGATATAGTTGACTCCACTCCGTTATATCAATGAATGTGATATGATGTCCGGTGAGTTCTATATCCTCTCAAATGACAATGTCAGTATAGCACACAAAGTTGAGTTATTGAATAGTTTTACATAACTTAATGCATTACATAATTTGCATAACTTACGTGAAATTTATCACACAGGTTAATAAAAATCACTGAAATAATCGATAATACCTTGAAATTATAAATTATGACTTTTAGTAATAGATACATTCCTGAACGTAAAAAATGGTACTTTTATGCGTTGCTTATCTGTTTGTATTGTAGGGGAGAAACTATAAATAAATACTGAAAAGTATCGATATTTATTGTGTATCTACATGGTACACATTAATAAAAGTTATAACGCCACACACTTATTTTGATAAGTGATTTTGCTATATGCATTGATATACAATGTATTCATTGATACGAAGTTTGAAAAATATCGATATTCGTTAATTTTATTACAGATATAGTGGTGTATGTATGATACTATAATTATACATATAAAATTACTGATATAAATATGATGATAAGCGAGGTGCTTATATGAAAGAATATAAGAGCGTATGTCCTTATGATTGCCCAGATGCTTGTGGGCTTATACTTACAGTTGATGACAATAAAGTAATAAAAGTCCGTGGTAATAGAGAGCACGCTTTCACACGAGGTACATTATGCCCTAAGATGGCTCATTATGAGCGTGTTATTCATTCGCCTAAACGTTTGACGACACCATTACAACGAATTGGTAAAAAAGGTATTGGTCCAGATCAATTTACACCTATTTCGTGGGACGAGGCCTTAGACAGAATTGTAGAAAACTTCAAACATACTATTAATACCTATGGTAGTGAAAGTATTCTTCGCTATTCCTATGCGGGGACCATGGGGGCTGTAAATAGTCCTGCAGCGGATTATTTCTTCCGTTGTATTGGCGCTACTAGTCAAGACAGAGGGATTTGTTCTCCTGCGAAACAAGCAGCATTTAAGTCTGTTTATGGAGACACAGTAGCTATCAAACCACAAGAAGCACAACATAGTGATTTGATTATATTATGGAGCCTTAATGCGACGGCTACAGATATACATATATTACACGATGTGAATGTGGCAAAACGAAACGGCGCTTTTGTATGGATTATAGATACCCATAAAACATATACTTATGATCAAGGCACACATCATGTGTATGTAAAACCCGGTTCTGATGGTGCATTAGCACTTGGTATGATGCATATCATACATCGGGATGGTCTTGAGGATACTACATTTATTCAAGCATATGTGCAAGGTTATGATGAGCTAGTACGAGATGTATTGCCTAAATTTACTCCAGAATATGTTTCCTCTATATGTGGTGTACCGGTTGAAATCATAGAAGAACTAGCTCATGCCTATGCAAAAGCAAAGGCTCCATTTATCCGTCTTGGTAGTGGTGTATCCCGCTATGGTAATGGAGCAATGAGTTGCCGGTGTATCAATGCCCTCCCGGCTGTGGTAGGTGCATGGCAACATTTAGGTGGTGGCTTATTATCTAGTTCTAGTAGTAGCCAATATTTTAATAAATCATTTATGCAACAACCTAATACACTAACGCCGTCTAAACGGATGATGCCGATGATATTATTAGGGGATTTGTTGACAAATCCTAAAGCGCTTCTAGAGCATGGATTAGAGGATACTAGTGGTGGGGTGCCCGTTCACAGTCTATATATCTTTTCATCAAATCCAGCTATAACAGCACCAAATCAAAATCTCGTTAGACAAGGTCTTATGAGAGATGATTTATTTACAGTTGTGCATGAACGCTTCTTTACAGATACATGTGCATATGCAGATATTATCTTACCAGCCACGAGCTCTGCTGAATCCAATGATATTTTTAACTCTTACGGACACTATACAATTGCGGCTAGTTACCAAGCTATTCCTCCGGTTGGTGAATCGAAATCTAATTGGCAAGTTATTTCGGAACTTGCTCAGCGTATGGGCTTAGATGATCCTTTCTTTGCCATGACAGAACGAGAACTAATTGAGCATATGGTTCGCAATTCATCTAAACTTTCACAAGACGAACAAGATGCCATTTTACGTGGTGACTTGGTTGAAGTAGCATTGCCAGACAATTATAAGATGGATTTTAAAACGCCGTCAGGCAAGATCGAAATCTTAAATCCTCGAGAATCTATTCCGTTGATTACCTATACAGAACCTTATGGTGATGATGAACCATTCTGGTTGATTATCGGTAATGATATACGTATATTAGATTCTAGTTTTTGTGAACTGGAATTTGATGATTCTGAATTGATGAAGCTACGAATGCATCCAGATGATGCTGCATTATATAACATTAATAATAGTGATGCTGTGGAAATTTATAATAATCGAGGGGCTGTTCGTATTAAAGTATATCTAGATGATACGGTACAACGAGGTACACTTGTGACCCTTGGTGTATGGTGGCAATCTCAGTCCAGTGACGCTAAGGTAGGAATCAATGCTGTAACTGCATCTAGACCGACTGATGAAGCGTGGGGGAGTACATTCTATGACGTACAAGTTAATATTCGTAAGGTGTAATGAAAGTTCGATATAATTCGATTTTACTGTTGAACCGGAGTGCCATATCATATATAATGTTATCTAATATGATAGTGTAGTACGAAGGGAGATAACCTTATGGATGGAAAAGAAAATCTATCACTGCGCGCCTATTTAGCCATAGGCATGATGTTATTCGCCCTATTCTTTGGTGCGGGAAATCTTATTTTCCCGGCCGCATTAGGTCAACACGCAGGGTCTAATGTAGGATGGGCATTAGCTGGTTTTGTATTAACTGGCGTAGGATTACCGTTACTTGGCGTTATGGCCATGGGCTATTCCGGATGTAAAGACGTTGAGGAACTAGCAGGTCGTGCGCATCCTATATATGGTCTTATTTATACAGTGGCCTTATATTTAAGTATTGGTCCTATGTTTGCGACACCAAGAACGGGTACCGTTGCGTATGAAATTGCGATCAAGCCATTTTTACAAGGCATGACTTTGGATATGCAACCACTGTTCCTTGCTATATTCTTTGGCGTTTCTTTGTGGCTATCGATTAGTCCTCAAAAGCTTGTTAATCGTATTGGCAATATTTTGACACCTGCATTATTACTTGTAATTTTGCTATTGATTATCAAATCTTTTGTTACACCGATTGGGGCATACGCGGTGCCTCAACCAGCTTACGCGACTAATGGTACAGCCGTATTGCAAGGCTTCCTCGATGGCTATAATACAATGGATGCTTTAGCTTCTGTGGTATTCGCTATTCTTGTAATTGATTTTGTACGCCTTACAGGTGCCACATCTCGCGATGTTATTACGAAAACTGTGATGGAGGTTGGTGCTATTGCGGTAGCATTACTCGGCATTGTGTATATATTCATTGCGAACATCGGCGCTACAAGCGTAGAGCGATTTGGCTTGTTTGATACAGGTGCACCGGTGTTAACAGCTAGTGCGGACTTCCTCTTTGGGGAAACTGGTCAAATTATTTTGGCTATCATCGTTCTATTAGCTTGCTTGAGTACAAGTATTGGTCTTATTACTTCTTGTAGTACATATTTCCACAAACTATATAGCAAAATTAGCTATAAAATGTATGTTGTCATATTCTCTGTGGCTGCATTTGCACTTGGGCTGTTCGGATTGAAAACAATCATTAGTGCAGCTATTCCAGTGTTGATGTTATTGTACCCGTTGACGATTGTTATTATCTTGTTAGCCTTAAGTGATACTATTTTTGGCGGTCGTCGTTGCGTATATGGTTGGACTATTGGATTGACCATGATTTCTGCCTTAATGAGCGGTCTTGAAACTGCTGGTTGGGCACCTGATGCCATCGAAGGTTTGTTTACCCAATATATTCCGTTCCAAGGTATTGGTATGGGCTGGGTAAGTTTTGCAATCCTTGGCTTTATCATAGGTCTTATTCATAAGGGCTTGGTTTCAGATACAACTAAATAAATGTAGAATGTTACTCGCATTCTCCTTTTATACTCTATTGGCTCAGTCCTTCTTAGAAGGATTACAGTAAAAGAAAAGGGGGGATGCGAGTGTTTTGTTTATAGTGATAAAAATCTTTTTTCAAATAGTATTTCCTAGTATAATGTTTAATAAGAAATGAAAGATCGTTTTTAGTAAGCCGAGGTAGTTATGAACGAAATCGTAAAAGGTGGTTTGTATCGTCATTTTAAAGGTATGTATTATTACGTGTTAGATGTGGCTACACATTCTGAAACGGGTGAAAAATTGGTGGTATATCAAAAATTATATGATGACCGCGATTTGTATGTACGTCCCTTAGACATGTTTTGTAGCGATGTAGATCGAGATAAATATCCTGATGTGAAACAACAAAAACGCTTTCAATTAATGAGTGGACGAGATGAATAGTGCTTACCGGGTAGAGTTTATAGTTTGTATATGAACTCGTATATAGCGATAGATAGGAGGACTTGTGGAACAAAAATTTTTCTTTTTTGATATCGATAACACATTGGCTGTATGGCCTGAAGGAAAAATTCCAAATAGTGCTCAGTATTGTATAGATGAATTGCAACGGCGTGGCCATTTAGTATCGATTGCAACAGGTAGAATACAAGTCGATGCTATGCGTTTTGCCGAGCAAGCTAGAATTACGAATGTAGTTGCTGATGGAGGTCATAGTATCACCATTGATGGAAATTTGGTATCCATGATTGGCATGAATCGAGATATGTGTATTCAATATTTAGAATATCTTGAGTCAAAGCATATTCCATGGGCTGTAACAGACCGCAATAAATTGGGGCGCATTACTCCTTATAAAGAAATATTGGAATGGCATCCTGATTGGGATGTGTTTAAAACTGTAGTAGATCCAGAGTTTGACTTTCACAGTGTAGAAGATTTTTATAAAATCTATGTATTCTTTAAGGATGGCGAAGAAGAGGAAAAGGATATCGAGCATATGACGCACAAACTTATCCGCTATGGCGAAGGTTGTGTCTTGTATGAACCGATGGAAAAAGCACTGGGTGTTCGTAATATGATTGAGCATTTCCATATGAAACCAAATCAAGTTGTCGTTTTTGGTGATGGCTATAATGATTTGTCTATGTTTAGACCGGAGTGGTTAAACATTGCCATGGGAAATGCTCGTCCGGAGCTTAAATTAGAGGCTGATTACGTTACAACTGACTGTGATAAGGATGGTATTTACAATGCATGTAAGCATTTCGGATGGATTGATTAATCGTTGGCATAAGACCATTTAGATTATAAATTTTTATAGAATTTTAAAGAAATTCATAGTGAAAACATGATATACTAATAAGGAGCCGCTCATGGGTTGAGCGGTTTTTCTATGTATATATAATTTGGGGAAATTCTATATTTTGTGAGGGATTATCATGAATGTTAAAAGAATATTAGGTTGTGCTCTATTGGGGGGCATGATGGTAGTAACCGCAGCATGTGGCAATAATAGTGCAGATAAAACGATTACACCTGTTGCACAAGCTGAAACGGTTAATAAGATGCCTAATTTTACAAATGCTCCAATTGCAGATGAATATGCTGTTTTTGATACAAATTATGGACAAATTAAAATTCGTTTATATGGCTCTAAAGCGCCTATTACCGTTAAAAACTTTGACTACCTTGTAAAAAAAGGATTTTATAATGGCGTTACGTTCCATCGTGTTATCGATGGATTTATGATTCAAGGTGGCGACCCAACAGGCACAGGTGCAGGTGGCCCTGGTTATGAGATTCCAGATGAATTTTCTAATGACCTTCATTTTAATAAAATGGGGATTCTTGCCATGGCAAATCGTGGGCCGAATACAGGTGGTTCTCAGTTCTTTATTACCTTGGGACCTACGCCTCATCTCGATAATAAACACACCATTTTTGGTATAGTTGTACAAGGTATGGATGTGGTTGAAAAAATTGGTAAGGTGAAAACAGATAAAAATGATAAGCCTGTTGATCCGGTGACTATTAATTCGATTACCATTGAACCAATTAAGGATGACGCTAGTAAATAAGATGGATCAGGAACAATTTTTTACGTATATTGTGCGATGTGCTGATGAAAGCTTGTATTGTGGTTGGACAACGGATTTAAAAAAACGGTTGGATGCTCATAATGGCGTTATAAAAGGTGGGGCTAAGTATACGAAGTGTCGTAGACCAGTGTATTTGGTTTATCATGAAAGCTTTCAAAGTAAACAAGAAGCACAGTCGCGAGAATATGCTATTAAACATCTCAATAGGGCGCAAAAATTACAGCTCATAGCGTCGTGTGAGGATAGAGAAAAAGAACGTATAAATCTATTGAAATAGAGTGTACAAAACATTCAAAACGACCCTTGTTTGTGCTATAATATATTGATATGTTATGACCATGGAGGAGAAAAACATGAAGCGGGTTCTAGTATCCGTAAAAAGTGTACAACGAGACATAGATGGGCAGGATACCGTGGTGGAATTAATTTCTCCAGGTACTTCACATGAAAAGAACGGAGTCCAATATATTCGCTATGAAGAATCGAGCGTAACAGGTCTTGAAGGGGTTAAGACGACCATCAAGATTTACGAAGATTCCATTGTTCTTTTGCGTACTGGTGCTGTGAATATGCGACATCAATACATTCGCGGTGAGGAACGCCAGTCCACATATGAAACGCCATTAGGCGATCTTCACATGGCCGTAAAAACACATGAATTAACAGTAGACTTTCACAATGGAACAGGTCGTGTTCATCTCGGATATGATATTTCCATAGAAGGTGAGTGGCAATTTTATAATCAGTTAGATATAGACGTGCGGGAGGATACAGAGCATGGACATGAAGGAAATCCTGAAATCGGGGATTGAACAGGCATTACAAGAAACGATTAATAGTGGTGGTTTGCCAGCTGGGGAATATCCAGAAATCGTTCTAGAAGTGCCACCTCAAAAGGAATTCGGCGATTTTTCTACGAACATTGCTATGCAATCCGCTCGTGTGGCTCGTCAAAACCCTCGTGCTATTGCAGAGACATTAATTAGTCATATGGATTTTGATTGGCTTGAACGTGCTGAAGTAGCTGGTGCAGGTTTTATCAACTTCTTCTTAAAATCCGATATGGTGTATGATACCTTGAAAGCTATCTTGAATGCTGGTGATCAATACGGTGTGCAACCATTGCGTGCACGCGATACGATTCAAGTAGAGTACGTAAGTGCGAACCCAACAGGGCCGTTACATGTCGGTCATGGTCGTGGTGCTGCGTATGGAAGTGCACTTGTAAACTTGTTACGTGCAGCAGGTTACAATGTACAATCCGAGTACTACATCAATGATGCAGGTAACCAAATCGATAATATGGCTATCTCCATTGAGTACCGTTTCCAAGAGTTGCAAGGTGCTACATTAGTGTTCCCACCTAAGCGCAACGAAGATGGTTCCATGCCTGAATTCGATATTCCAGAGGGGGCTCTCGTGTTCCCTGAAAATGGCTACCGTGGTCCTGATATTATCGAGACTGCAAAAGCTATTGCAGAACGCGAAGGCTTCGATACATTAAATGCTATGAACGAAGCTGATCGTGTAGCATTGTTTAAAGAAGAGGGCTTAAAAGAAAAATTAGCTCGCTTAAAGGAAACATTAAGCAATTTCCGTGTTACTTTCGATAATTGGTTCTCTGAACGTACGGTTCATGAAACTGATGAAATTCATCACTCCGTAGAGGCTTTGAAAGCTCTTGGCAAGGTGTATGAAAAGAATGGCGCTTTGTGGTTGAAATCCACTGATTATGGCGATGATAAAGACCGCGTAGTCATCCGTGACAATGGTGTGCCTACGTATTTGGCAGCAGATATTGCATACCATCGCAATAAATATGATCGTGGCTTTAAAGAAATGATCGATATTTGGGGCGCTGACCATCATGGTTATGTGTGTCGTGTAAAAGCGGCTATGGCAGCCTTTGGTTATGACCCAGATAAACTAACAGTATTGTTGTTACAAATGGTAGCGTTATTCCGCGATGGACAACTCGTTAAATTATCTAAACGTAGTGGCGATAGCGTTACATTAGATGAATTGATTGAAGAGGTTGGCGTAGATGCATCTCGTTACTTCTTCTTGATGCGTTCTCTAGATAGTCAACTTGATTTCGATATTAACTTGGCAAAATCCCGTAGCAATGATAATCCTGTGTATTATATCCAATATGCTCATGCTCGTATTCACAGTATTTATAATCAAGTGCGTGAAGCAGGCATTGCATTTGGTGATTATAGTGAGACTGATTTCACAACGCTTACAAGTGAAATGGAATTAGAATTAATTAAGAAATTAGCTGAATATCCAGAAGAGGTTGTTCAATCTGCCGAACATCGTGCACCTCATCGTATTGCTCGTTACTTATACGATTTGGCAAGTATGTTCCACTCCTTCTATCGTCAAGGTCGTATCATTGGCGTAGATCCATCATTGCAACAAGCTCGTCTTGGGTTAATCACAGCGATTGCTCTTGTACTTCGTCAAGGCTTGGGTATTTTAGGTATTTCCGCTCCGGAAAAAATGTAGTAGGTGGGAGGCATCATGGCAACTAAGTATATTTTCGTAACAGGCGGCGTAGTTTCTTCCTTGGGAAAAGGGATTACAGCTGCATCTTTGGGCCGATTATTGAAAAACCGCGGTTTTAATGTAACTATTCAAAAATTTGACCCATATATCAATATCGATCCTGGTACAATGAGTCCTTACCAACATGGCGAAGTATTTGTAACCGATGATGGTGCTGAAACAGACTTGGACTTGGGTCACTATGAACGCTTTATCGATATTAATCTTAGCAAGCGTTCCAATATTACTGCTGGTAAAGTATATTGGTCCGTTATCAATAAAGAACGTAAGGGTGACTATTTAGGTAGCACTGTACAAGTTATTCCTCACGTTACAAATGAAATTAAACAAAATGTATACCGCGTAGGTAAAGAAGATAATGCTGATGTAGTTATCACTGAAATCGGTGGTACTGTCGGCGATATTGAAAGCTTGCCATTTATGGAAGCAATTCGCCAAGTCAAAAAAGATGTAGGTCGTAACGATGTATTGTATATTCACGTTACATTAGTACCATATATCAACGCAGCAGGTGAATTAAAAACAAAACCTACCCAACATAGCGTAAAAGAATTGCGCGGTATTGGTATTCAACCAGATATTTTGGTATGCCGCAGTGAAAAACATATTTCCGACGAAATGAAGGAAAAGTTGGCATTGTTCTGCGATGTAGAACCAGCAGCCGTAATTGAAAACCAAACGTGTGATTCCATCTATGAAGTACCATTGATGATGCAAGATCAAGGGCTTGATGATATTGTCATTAAGAAATTGGGCCTTGAAGAACGTCCTTGCGATATGACTGCATGGAAAGAAATGGTTCATAAAATTTTGAATCCTAGCAAAGATATTACAGTAGCTATCGTAGGTAAATATGTAGCTTTGCACGATGCGTATCTTTCTGTAGCAGAAGCATTGAGCCATGCTGGTATCGAGACTGATACTAAGGTGAACATTCGTTGGATTGATTCCGAAGAACTTGACGATATTTCTGTAGATCCTAAAGAAGTATTTGAGGGCATTGATGGTATCGTTGTTCCTGGTGGCTTTGGTTCCCGTGGCGTAGAAGGAAAAATCCGTACTATCAATTATGCTCGTGAAAACAAAGTTCCATTCCTCGGTTTATGCCTTGGCATGCAATCTGCTGTAATGGAATTTGCTCGTAATGTATGTGCCATGGAAGGTGCTACATCTAGCGAATTTGATGAAGATGCAAAATATAAAGTTATCGACTTGATGAGTGATCAAGTGGATGTAGATAAAAAAGGTGGCACAATGCGCCTTGGCATCTATCCATGTAAATTAGAAGCCGGTACAAAAGCGCGCGAAGTATATGGCGAAGACCTTGTATACGAACGTCATCGTCATCGTTATGAATTCAACAATGAATATCGTCAACAATTGAGTGATGCCGGCCTTGTTATTTCTGGTACATCTCCAGATGGTCGTCTTGTTGAAAGCATCGAAGTTAAGGGTCATCCATTCTTCGTAGGTACACAAGCGCATCCAGAATTAAAATCTCGACCTAATAATGCACATCCATTATTCCGTGGATTTGTAGATGCGATTTTGGAACTTAAAAAATAGAGAATAGAAATGGGATCCATTTTATCTATTATAGGTTTATTTATATTAGCTGCACTCAAACTAGAGCAGTTCGTATATGGTAAATCGGGGAAAAAACAATCTACAACTGGCCATATGGCACGGCGTGGGCTCGCTAATTTAGCAGGATTAATCGCGTTTGATTATTCTACTGTGAGTAGTAAGTCTGTTGTGGTACGTAAAAAGAAGGAAGATACTCAGAAATGAGTATCTTCCTTCTTTTTTTTCTGTATCGAAAAAACTTGCAAAAATATATCGATATATTTAAAAATAACACTTGATATTTTAAATGATTAGTGTTATTATATAGACAAAGATAGATATAGATTTGATGTAAGTACATTAAAAACATATAGCAATCGTTATTTAGAAATATAAAGGAGGACACAATGTCTATTATTGGTAAGAAACTCCCTGAATTTACACTTGATGCTTTCAAGAAACCTGAATTGGTAAAAGTAAGCACTGCAGACGTATTAGGTAAATGGTCTGTATTCGTATTCTATCCAGCAGATTTTACATTTGTATGCCCTACTGAATTAGAAGACGTACAAGAATCCTATGCAGAGTTAAAAGAATTGGGTTGCGAAGTTTACTCCGTATCCACTGATTCTGAATATGTTCATAAAGCATGGTCTGATGCTTCTCCAAGCATCAACAAAATTGAATACTACATGTTGGCTGATAAGAAACACGAATTAGCTGATTTCTTCGATGTATTCGATCCTGAATCTGCTATGGCATACCGCGGTACATTCGTAATTGACCCAGAAGGCATTATCCGCACAGCGGAAATTCACGATATGGGTATTGGCCGTTCTGCAGAAGAACTTGTTCGTAAAGTACAAGCTGCTCAATTTGTAGCTAAACATGGCGATCAAGTGTGCCCTGCACGTTGGAAACCAGGTAAAGATACATTAACACCAGGTCTTGACCTAGTAGGTAAAATCTAAGGCTACTAGATAGACCAACAACCTCTTCAAATGACAACATTTGGGCACGGATCGTATCTCCAACGATACCGGTAAGCCCCATTACATGGTGAAACACTCTCCAATTCACCAATGTAAACCTCATATAACAAACTACAAACTATACGCAAAAAGACCAGCCTTTGGGCTGGTCTTTTTGTCGCAGTGTATTCATTTTGTATAGGTAAATACTGTTATTCGTAAAACCTTTTGACAAAGTAGGAAATAAACTCTTGCATTTTTACAGTTAGTATTCTATAATGAAATTAATTCCTAGCGATGTACAAGGTTTTATACATTCGCATAGGAGGTATATAAACTGTTTGTTCAAGGGAAGCTAGCTTTTAAAAAGGAAGGCAGTATACATGAGAATTTCTACAAAAGGAAGATATGCATTGATGGTTCTCATCGATCTAGCTGAGCAAGGTCAGGGAAAACCAGTGTCATTACGTTCTGTTGCAGAACGACAAGGCATATCTGAGAAATATTTAGAAGGTATTGTGGCTCGATTAGGAGCGGCCAGTTTAGTTGATAGCATTCGTGGTAAATACGGTGGCTATCGTTTATCTAAAAAACCTAGTGAATATACAATCATTGAAATTTTGATGGCTACAGAGGAATCAATGGCTATTATTTCATCTCTAGATGAAGGTGTATCTACGGATGATGTCATTAATGAACGAACCGTTGGATTCTGGGCGGGGTTACAAAATTACATTCACGATTATCTAGAAAGTGTGACCTTACAAGACGTTATCGATGGTACATACGCAAAACTAGATACAAAATATGATAATTGGGATGGCTCTATTTAAGAGGCACATAATTATATATTACATACCATTTATAGTATCCATAATATCCGAATATAAGGAGTGTTGATTATGTCTAAAATCGCAAAATCTTTTGTTGAATTAATTGGTAAAACACCATTGTTGGCAGCTACTCGTTTTGGTGAAAGCGTAGGTGCTGATGCTAATATTTTAGCTAAACTTGAATACTTTAACCCAGGTGGTTCCGTAAAGGATCGTATCGCTGCTGCTATCATTCAAGCTGCTGTTGCATCTGGTGAATTACAACCAGGCGGTACTATCGTAGAAGCTACATCTGGTAATACAGGTATTGGTTTATCCGCTGTAGGCGCTGCGCTTGGTTATAAGGTTGTTATCGTAATGCCTGAAACAATGTCTATCGAACGCCGTAAATTAATGCTTGGCTATGGTGCACAACTCGTGTTAACTGATGGTGCACTTGGTATGAAAGGCGCGATTGCAAAGGCAAAAGAAATCGTAACAGCTACTGCTGGTGCTGTAGAAGCAGGCCAATTCGTAAACCAAGCTAATCCTGCAATTCACTATAAAACCACAGGCCCTGAAATCTGGGGTGACACAGATGGTGCTGTAGATATCTTCGTAGCTGGTGTTGGTACAGGTGGTACATTAACTGGTACAGGTCGTTTCTTGAAAGAACAAAATCCTGATGTTAAGATCGTAGCTGTAGAACCTAAAGACTCTGCTGTATTATCTAACGGTAAACCAGGTCCTCATAAAATCCAAGGTTTAGGTGCAGGTTTTATTCCTGAAACATTGGATACTAAAATTTATGATGAAGTTATTCAAGTTGCTAACGAAGATGCTTTTAAAACAGCACAAGACTTTGGTCATACACAGGGTATCTTGGTAGGTATTTCCTCCGGTGCTGCATTGTGGGCCGCTGCAGAATTGGCAAAACGCCCTGAAAACAAAGGTAAGAACATCGTAGTTATTCTTCCAGATACAGGTGAACGTTACTTGTCCACTGCTTTATTCCCTGAAGACTAATATAACATTTAAATATAATACTAGTAATAAAGGCGTCCTGCTCGATGGGGACGCCTTTATTGTCGTCCATTTAAGATAAAATACAAACAAGGCTGTAATAGCATCATGCATAGATGCTATTACAGCCTTGTTATGTTATGGAATAAGTTTATAGTCGAGATAGATTATCTACCGTTTTTTACAATAGAATCCATCCAGTTAAATAGATCTTGTAAATCATAATCGCCAGCGTGATCTACACCAAATGGCGTAGCCATATCTACGCTGTATCCAAGATTTTGTGCACGGGTACCAACGATTAATGGAATGGCAACGGATGTATTGCTGTCCGCTGTACCATAGCGAATTCGATAATATTTAGCATTTGTTGCACTAGGAGAACCAAGGTAGTTCATAGGGTTCATCATAGTAACGATTTTAGCGTTTTCTACATATACATCATTATTAGGTGTTGTATCATGTAGCGCTGCTGTAATCGTGAAGTGATTAGTATCGCTAGTGCTTGTACCGAATAGGCTGTTTTCACCAGAATCATTAGCTCTAGAGTCAAATGCACCTGGTGCCTTAGAACGACTAGTAAAGCTATTATAAGCGTCCCAATCAATGTCTTTCACCATACCTGTAGTCTTATCTAATACAAGGAAGGAATAGCGAGATAAATCAGTACCATTGGATTTAGCCTTATTAGCGGCATCGATAATGAAAGATTTTACATATTGCTTGAATGCGCCATTACCTTTCTTATCGAGTTTTAAAATAACGCCGGTTCTATCGCGTAATTGTAAGTTATTTACATAGTCAGGGAAGTGGCTCTTAAGTAAATCAGAATATGCCACATCATCACTCGTTAGGTTTACACGTTGTACACTGCGTTGGATTGGAGCTGGCGCACCACCTACATTAGCTTGAGGTAATTCGCCTTGTCCCATAGTTACTTTGTTAAATGATGTGATGCCGTTATAGCTCCATTCGTAAGCCATATCTGCAGCATCTAGGTTTGTAATTGGTGCGTAAGCAGAGGACGCATATACATCAGTGGATGCTGTAGCAGCGCCAAGGGCTTGTAGATATGGTTGGTAATCAGATGTATTACCTGTTGCACCTTGTAATAAGGAAACGGCACCGCCTGCGCTAGTACCATTCGTAATAATACGTTTTGCGTTACCTGGCATAGTCGCATCATTAGCGTGTAAATAAGCTGTAGCCGCTTGTAAGTCTACAATGACTGCAGGTGCTTTGCCGATGAAGTTACCATCAGAAGCTTTATTTGTACGACCGCGTGTAGCAGGGGATGCAACAACATAACCTCTAGATAATGCATAGAGAGCACTATTTGGTTTATTATTTTCTACCTTTGGTGCCATAGGTTGGCTTGGCATATAGCCACCAACATTATTTGGCATAAAGATTGGAGCTGTTTGTGTATTATAACCATTTACAGTGCCGTTGTTGAAATATTCTTCTGGTATGTAAATATTCATATACTGTTGATCAATATCGATAGGATTTGATACATATGGGATATACTCAAATGCGCGATATTTAATCTCTTTATTATCTACTGTTCCCGTCATTGACTCGTAATTATTGATGTCAAAGGTGAGGGTAATCTTTGCAGATGTATCAGCTTGTAATGGTGGATCAATTGGTTGTGAAAGTATATTTTTTTCACCTGCTGTAGTAGAGCCTTTTGTAGATGCCTGCTTGCGCTCATTAATATAGGATTCAGGTAATTTAGGCTCTTGGGTTTGCTTCGCTTCAGCTTCTGCTCGAGCTTTTGCTTCGGCATCAGCTTTAGCCTTGGCCTCCTGTTCCGCTTTAGCTTTTGCTTCTTGCTCTGCTTTGGCTTGTTCTGCTGCAATACGCTCTTGTTCGGCCTTAATAGCTGCTTGGCGCTGAGCCTCAGCTTCCGCTTGAGCCTTAGCTTTTGCTTCTTGCTCTGCTTTAGCTTGTTCTGCTGCAATACGCTCTTGTTCCGCTTTAATAGCTGCTTGGCGTTGAGCTTCAGCTTGTGCTTTTGCAGCCGCTTCTGCTGCTGCTTTCGCCTCAGCTGCTTCTAAACGAGCTTTTTCTGCATCCGCCTCAGCTTGTTCTGCAGCGATACGTTCTTGTTCCGCTTTGATAGCTGCTTGACGTTGTGCTTCAGCCTGCTCTGCAGCGATGCGCTCTTGTTCCGCTTTGATAGCCGCTTGGCGTTGTGCTTCGGCTTGTTGAGCTGCGATGCGCTCTTGTTCCGCTTTGATAGCCGCTTGGCGTTGAGCCTCGGCTTGCTGAGCAGCGATACGTTCTTGTTCTGCTTTGATAGCCGCTTGACGTTGAGCCTCGGCTTGTTGAGCTGCGATGCGCTCTTGTTCCGCTTTGATAGCCGCTTGACGTTGAGCCTCGGCTTGCTGAGCAGCGATACGTTCTTGTTCCGCTTTGATAGCCGCTTGACGTTGAGCCTCAGCTTGTTGAGCTGCTTGTTGCTGAGCTAATAACTCAGCTTGGCGCTGTGCCTCTTGTTGTTGCGATAATAATGCGGCTTGGCGCTGTGCTTCGGCAGCTCGTTCAGCTGCCATTTGGCGCACTGCTTGCGCTTGTTCACTGCTTTGTTGTTGCATTGCTTCTTGTTGTGCAGCTTGTTCTTCCGCTAATTTAGCTAAACGTTCACGTTCAGCACGTTGTAGATCGCGAATGGTTAATGTCCGTTTTGCTACAACTGCTTTAGTCGTTGTCGTGTTGGCTACTACCAGTGGCGTTGTAGATTGCTCTTGTATAACAATAGGTGTGCGTTGTACTTGGGCTGTTTGTGTTTGTTGCTTTCCATCTACTTGCTTTTGTACGGTAACAGGCTCAGTTTTGCGTTGTACATTGATTAAACTATGCATAGCCAATGTCGGCTCCATCATAGTATTCGTTTGTTTGTTAACCACGTATTGTGGTTGTGAAACGGCTCTATATTGTTCCTCTAAAGCTTTAGCCGTATCTGGAACCGGTACTGGGCGCACACGAGGGACCATAGGAGTTACTTTTGGAGCTGATTGTACTGTACCACCTTGTTGTATTTGTAGATTTTGTGCAACTGCTGGTTGAGGAGTAATCACTGTTGGCTGTGTAGTTGGTGCCGTAGGTTGAGTATCCATTGGTCGCACGACTGGAATCGCTACATTATTAATAGTTTCTGTCGTTGATTCAGAAGTAGTCTTAGATCCTACTAAATCATTCATGTTAAGGACCGGAGCTGCGTGAGCAACGCCACCCAATGCTGCTGCTGCAAAAAACGCAGCAGTCACTTGACGTTTCTTAGATGATTTCATGAATTATTCTCCGAACTAGATTTCAAATAATAATTTATAATTTTAAAAATTATTTATATTTATATAGTTTATCATAAATATGGCTTATTGTACAATTTCCAAAAATATAGGCTATATCAAGTGAAAATGGCATTACAGGAAATTAGAAATTTAGAATTAAATTTAAAATCATATGTTATAGAGGCATAATAGCTGATTATAGAAAACAGAAGAGAAACTAAATCATCTAAATGTTGAGAAGATAAAGTATATCAAGTAATTTGGAATAAGGTTAAGACTGGTTATGTAGTTATTTCTAAATTTGTAAAAATAGCGGTAAGAAAAAAACTGTAGCAGAAGGTAATACTACTATAATAATTGATGGTAATACAGGTATTAATGCTGACAATTTGAAGTCGAGAGAATATTAGACTTATGTATACATTTCTCAATAAAATATGGTATGCTTTGGGTAATTTATCCGAGTTTTGTTTTTAAAGGAGAGAACATGTTTAGAAAATTCTTATTAGCATGTATGGTGATGGCTACTTTCACCATGCAAATTCAAGCTATTTCAATTAATGAATTACATAGTTCACCGCAGTTTAAAAATGTGTATCAAAAATCGTATCCTTATGAAGGCGGTTCTATACAAAATAAGCTGATAAGTTATTTAAATACATATTCTGTAGAGTCTCTAGAATACGCAGCACCGCACTATAAATTAAAAGGTACTTTTTATGTTGTTTATGAAACTCCTCGAAGTACATCTATTACAGAATATGAATTAACTGCTACGTACGATACGAATTACTCATTAGGGTCCTTAATACAAGCTATGAATCTTGTAAAACCATCACCATCTATGTACGCCGTGATTAAGGCTGCACAGGATGAATCAGGGATACAAGTCGAGTTACAAGAGGTAAAACGATATAATGTAGACGGTACAGAGGTTAGTAGTAAAGTTCCTTTAGAACATCAATTACGTCCATTAGATCGTGGACGGTTTGATGAAGACTTATTTGCTGTAGCAGACGCTATGTTTGCTGTAGCGTATCAGCAGCATTTTGATGACATTGTAGTAAAATGAGGTGCCTTATGAAACGTTTTTTATTTCTTATGGTGCTAGTATGCGTTGTGTGTACTTCTTTTAACACTGTGAAAGCTGTGTCCAATACTGAGTTGCAAGATACTAGTCGTTTTACACGGATTATATCTAAAGGTGATACAGGTGGTGGAGATGGTAAATATATTGAATTAAGTACTATTCGAGATAATTCTACGAATGCGCATACAAAAAGTATAGAGGCTAAGATATATGTTGTGTTGCCTTCATCTGATTTAATTAGGGAATACATGGTTCGTTATGACTATGACTTAAACCTTTCCTTTGCTAATATGGTAACCAAGGCACCACAGCTAAAAACAAGGCTACCAGATTTTTCTTTACATGAACTATGGAATATAAAAATGATGGAATCTGGTATTGTAGGGATGGTATTAAATCAACAGGATTACACTCTTAATGGTGAAAGTAAACCAACACAACCAGCTCTTAAAGGCTATGAGAATGTTACATTCTTAACACCTACGGACTTTGATTTTGAAAGCTATCATGTTGCTAATCGCGTATTTAAAATGGTATATGGTACATTTTATGATGATGTAATCCGATAAGCAGATCGAAGATATAAGTTAGAAATACAAACACCCTATGTCAGTATTGTGACATAGGGTGTTTTGCATATATTAGTTATTGGTCAGTCATTTATAATGATTAAACTAAATAGACCAATTGTGATATTATTTTTTGAGTTTTGGTTTTACGATAGCTAAGATAATGCAAGCCACAACGGAACCGATTACAATGGATGCAAGGTAAAGAAGTGGGTTGCCGATTGTTGGTACTACGAAGATACCACCATGAGGTGCACGTAATGTACATTCAAAGAACATGGATAATGCACCAGCTGTACCAGCACCGATGATGCAAGAAGGCAATACGCGGATAGGATCAGCTGCGGCAAATGGGATAGCACCTTCTGTGATGAAGGAAAGCCCCATGATGTAATTTGTAATACCAGATTTACGTTCTGCTTCTGTGAAGCGGCTAGGGAAGAATGTTGTACAAAGGGCAATCGCCAATGGAGGAACCATACCACCAGCCATAACAGCGGCCATAATACCATATTCACCAGTTGCTAGAGCGCCTGTACCGATAACATAGGCTGCTTTGTTGACAGGGCCACCCATATCAACAGACATCATAGCACCGAAGACAAGACCTAATAATACGCGGCTAGTAGTGCCCATTGTTTGCAAGGAATTCATAAGCCATTCGTTCAAGGCAGATACTGGTGGATTGATGATAAATGTAATAGCGATACCAATGAACAATACGCCCAGTACAGGATAGAAGAGCACTGGCTTTGTACCTTCTAATGCTTGAGGTAATCCGGATACGAGTTTCTTAACTAACAGTACTAAGTAACCTGCTGCAAAGCCTGCAATCAAGGCACCGAGGAAACCAGAACCGCCTTGGCTTGCTAACAAGCCACCAACGAAACCAGCTACAAGACCTGGACGGTCTGCAATACTCATAGCGATGTAACCTGCTAGAACAGGTAACATAAATCCAAAGGAAGCACCGCCAATTTTCATTAGAAATGCGGATAATGGTGTGCCAGAACCAAAGTTTTTGGCATTAGCTGGATCGAATGTATCAAATAGGAATGCTAGAGCGATTAGGATACCACCGCCGATAACGAATGGAAGCATATGGGATACGCCATTCATCAAATGCTTGTAGATTTGACGGCCAAAGCTATCTTTTGCATCGATAGCAGATTTAGCACTATCTTTGTCAGATTGAGAGGCATGGTATACCGGTGCTGCACCAGACATAGCTTCACGCAATAATTCTTCTGCTTTATTAATGCCGTTTGCCACCTTAGTTTGAATCATTGGCTTGCCATCAAAACGAGCCATTTCAACTTGACGGTCAGAAGCGACGATGATGCATTTAGCATGCTCGATTTCTTCTGCTGTAAGTGCATCTTTAATGCCAGAAGCACCATTTTTTTCTACTTTTAAAGAAATGCCCATTTCCTTAGCTTTACGTTCCAAGGATTCTGCAGCCATGTATGTATGAGCAATGCCAGTAGGACATCCTGTAACAGCTAATACTTCGTAATGTGGATTATCTACAGATACCTTAGGAACCACCTTTTCGATAGCCTCTGTAGCTTTTGCTTCGATAGCGTCGGTAATGCTTGGTGCTTTTTCATCTTCCGTCTTGATATAGCCTTCCACAGATGGATCAAAATTGCCATCTTCTTTGGCAGTGATAAGTTTTAGAAAACGGTCAACTGTAGCAGCTTGGATGAGAGCGTTTTTGAAGTCTGGATCAATTACCATAGTGGCTAATTTGCTCAATACCTCTACATGAGTGTCTGCAGCGCCTTCTGGTGCTGCAATCATAAAGAATAGGCGGGATGGTTGTCCATCGAGGGCCTCGAAATCAACACCGTTAGGAACGACCATAGCAGCAAGGCCAGCTTCCTTTACACCTGCTGATTTAGCATGTGGTGTGGCGATACCGTCGCCAAGGCCAGTAGAACCGGATTCTTCACGAGCGAATACAGCTTTTAAGTATTCTGCTTTGTCAGATAGGTTGCCGCCCTTATCCATTAAATCACCTAGAGTGTAAATGGCATCTGCTTTGTTAGTTGGTGATGCATTCAGCAGGATTGATTGGGGCTTTAATAAATCAGTAATCTTCATGTGTGTACTCCTTACTGTACATATATAATGAAAAATAAAATTAATGAATGGTGTTAAGCAAGGCGAGGACCTCGTCCTTGGTGGCTAGATTCTCCGAAAAAGCTGAAGCAGAGCCTGTAGCAATCCCCCAATAGAGGGCTTGTTGCAAATCTTGAGTATTGAGGTATCCAGTCATGAAACCGGCTACCATAGAGTCGCCGGCACCAACGGAGTTGATAAGTGTTCCTTTAGGTGCAGGACTTGTGTAGACTGTACCATCAGCGGATACTAATATAGCGCCATTACCAGCCATAGAAATGAGTACATGTTGTGCACCTTGGGACTGTAATTTTTTAGCTGCAGTGACTAAATCATCCTTTGTAGATAGTGTACGTCCGAAAATTTCGCTTAATTCGTGATTGTTTGGTTTGATTAAAAATGGTTTGTATGGCAATACACGAGTTAATAGATCCTTAGTTGCGTCTACGACGATACGAATATGTTTATTAGCTAAGCGCTTCATAATGATTTCGTACATATCACTTGGGAGGCTAGACGGAATGCTGCCTGCTAAGATTAATGTATCTTGCTCTGTTAATGCATCAAGTTGGGCGTATAAGGCCTGTAGTTCATCATCGGCTATGATAGGACCACGACCATTGATTTCCGTTTCTTCATCGGATGCTTTTACTTTAACATTGATGCGGGTTAAACCCTCTCTAAGACGGATAAAGCTTTCACGAACGCCAAATTCATTGAGCTGACGTACAATTTCGTCACCTGTAAAACCAGCGATAAAACCGAGTGCCGTTGTATCCATGCCTAGGTTATTGAGTACGATTGACACATTGATGCCCTTGCCACCGCCCAGCACATATTCTTGTTCCGTACGATTGATAGTACCAGGTGTTAAGTGGTCTAAGCGAACGATATAATCCAATGCAGGATTGAAAGTAATCGTATAAATCATAAGTTTTCCTCTATATTTCGTATAAATAGAATGTATTAATGGATTTGTTGTTCCTTGCGTCGTAAGCGATACCAGTAGATAAGTGGTACTAAGTATAAGAAGAACGCAAAGGGTACGTAACCAGCAGGCGAAACATCCATCATAATGACAGGTACGAGTGCCGCAATATTCCATGGCTGTAAGGCTGCAATAAGGATGCCGCTATTTTCAAAGTCTAGCATAACATCTTCGTCATGAATGCGTTCCTTTGCATAGGTGGTACGCATAATCGAATGCGTCATGATTACTGCAATTGCTTGACTACAACCAAGGGCGCCTGTAATGAATGCAATTAGTACATTCGACGCAAAGAGTTTGGCGCGACCTGATACGTGTTGTAAAAGGCTGCGAATATCATTCCAAAAACCAACGCCTTCGAGCATACCAGAAATGGAACAAGCCATGAATATAGATAGGGTTGGTATCCACATCGTTTGTAGGCCTCCACCGTGGATAATATCCGCTAGTGGGTTATAATCAGGTAGATGAAAACCAACTAAGGTAAATTGCAATATATCCATTACGGTATAATTTTGATGGATGATTGCGAGGATGGCTGCTGCCAGTGCACTAATACCAATTGGCCAACGTATAGAAAGCTTTGTTGGTAATAAACCAATGACGATAAGAACTGGTATCCATAATGTCCAATGGATATTGAACATGAAATGAATCGTATCTGGTAGATAACTGTTAGTGTAGTCTAGTGGAAACCATAAGGATAAGAGTAGATATAATATACAGCTGATGATGAGAGCAGGTAAGCTATCTTTCAACATGATTGGTATATTGCTATTTACTTTGGTGTGCGTTAGAGCAGCTACGAGAGAGGCGCTAGAGGATAGAGGTGAGTTTCTGTCTCCTAAATAGGCGCCTGCCATAATGGCACCTGCTACAATATCAATAGGCAGATTACCAGCTTTGGCAATTGTAATTAGTACAATACCGATGGTGCCCACTGTTCCGAACGATGTACCAAGTAACATACTCACGCAGGATGTAATTAAAAATGCGCAGATTATGAAAAGATTTGGATTAATCAATTCAATACCAGACGCAATAATCATGGGAATAATCCCCGATGCTTGCCACATGGCTATGAGCCAGCCAATGAGAAAAAAGATTTGCATAACCACGATTGAGGTTTTGGCACTCGTCCAGGACATGCGGAGTAAGTCTTTTGGGTTATATCCTTGTCGATATAGAGCGTAAGCGAAGCACAACCATATGAGGATTAATGCGTAGCCGATGGGGACACTAAACATGACAGATGCTAGAATAATGATGATAGAAACGATTAATGATATTAATAGTCCCATATTATTTGGCATCAAGGTGCGCCCTTGTTTATATTTTAGGTATGCCTGTAATAGTAATTGTAACCACTTCATATTATTCGATAGGAAGTTCTGTTTCGAATACTTCCTCAGCAGGGCCCGTCATAAGAACCGTGCCATCCTCCAAATAACTGATGTGTAATGTGCCAAGATATAATTCTACATCGACCTCGCGACCTGTAAGGCCTTTTTCGTGGGACATGATCGCAGATGCGCAAGAACCTGTACCGCATGCAAGCGTAGCGCCAGCACCGCGTTCCCAAGTGCGGACTTTAATGTGATGGTCGTTTATGACCTCGATATAGTTTACGTTTGTATTGGATGGGAATGCATCGTGTTTTTCAAGAATCGGTCCTTGTGTTGTAACCGGTGCTTTCGTGATATCGTCCACAAAAACTTCTGTGTGTGGTACACCGAGAAGAACGGAACTTACCGTTACTGTTTCGCCATTTACATCGAGGTCCACATCGATGACCTTATCCATGGTTACATTCATAGGAATGTCTTTACTGTTAAAGAACGGTTTGCCCATATCTACTGTCACTTGTGTAACAATGCCATTTTCAATGGTTAGCGTTGGTTTCATAACGCCCGCTAATGTTTCAATTGTGAAAGTAGTATCTTTGATTTCTCCATGTTCATACGCGTATTTAGCAAAGCAACGAATGCCATTACCACACATTTCTGCTTCGCTGCCGTCTGAGTTGATGATGCGCATTCGTACATCGCATGTATTAGATGGTACAACGATTACAAGACCATCAGCGCCGATACCTGTACGACGGTTGCAGAGGCGGATGGCGAGATCCGTATAATCTTTATTGGCCCCTTGTGGGTCAGAAAAGAGGATAAAATCGTTGCCGAGACCATGCATTTTTGTTAATTTCATACATACTCCTATTCGAGGTCGCACTATACATGCGACTATTCCTTACAATAGAGTAGACTTTCACCATGATACGCGTGAAAGTCTACGATTAACTATATATAATATAACATTATATCACAGAATAGGGTCTCTCTTTATTGTTCAATGTAAAAATGTTAAAATATAATGTAATGTAGTTTATAAGTATAGAAAGAGGAGCACATATGCGAATTCAAGGGATTTCTGGATCTCGAGGCGTTGCTGTTGGCAATGTGTACAAATATATACAAGAAGAAATCGTGATACCTGATTATGAGGTAGCCGATGACCAAGTAGAGGCTGAAATTGGTAAGTTTGCTAGCGCTATGGCCGCTACCCTTAAACAATTAGATACGATTCGTCAAAAAGCATTGGTTGATATGGGGGCTGATGAGGCTGCTATTTTTGAAGCTCATATGCAAATCGCACAAGATCCATCCTTGTCTGATGGTATTAAGTCCCTTGTAGAAAATTCAAAGATGAACGTCGTAGCGGCTACGGCGCAAACGATAGAAACATTTGCGGCTATTTTCATCGGTATGGACGACCCATATATGCGTGAACGTGGTGCAGATATTAAAGATATTGGCGATCGTTTGATGCGGAACATGCTTGGTATGAACCCACGCGGTTTATCTCATATTTCCGGTGAGGTTATCATTGTAGCTCACGATTTGGCTCCATCTGATACGGCTTCACTAGATAAAAATGTTGTAAAAGGTATCGTAACAGCTGCTGGTGGTCCGACATCTCATGCGGCTATCATGGCGCGTACCTTAGAAATTCCTGCTGTTATGGGCGTTGGTGATATTGAAAGCTTTACTGACGATGTGCGTGCTGTTGTACTTGGCACTGATGGTGAAGTCATTACGGAACCATCCGATGAAGAGTGGGAACGTTATACAAAAGAAGCTGCAGATTTTCAAGACGAGTTGAAACGTTTAAAGGACTCTGCTAATTTAGAAGCCGTTACAAAGGACGGACATCATGTTGACTTATTTGGTAATATTGGTAAATCCAAAGATGCGGACCATGCGTTGACCATGGGGGCTCAAGGTATTGGCCTATATCGCACTGAATTCCTTTATATGGAAAACGATGAACTGCCTACAGAAGATGTACAGTTTGAACAATATAAACAAGTAGCCGAGAGTATGAAGGGCCAACCTGTCATCATCCGCACCATGGATATCGGCGGTGATAAGGAATTAAAATGCCTAGACTTACCTGAAGAAATGAATCCATTCCTCGGGTATCGTGCCATTCGTATCTCCTTGAATCGACCTGATATTTTTAAGGTCCAATTACGTGCACTCCTTCGGGCTAGTGCGTTTGGCGACATTCACATCATGTATCCTATGATTGCATCTGTAGAAGAGGTTAAAGCGGCAAATGCTATGCTCGATGAATGCAAGAAAGAATTGATTACTGAAGGCATAGCTTTCAATACAGATATCAAAGTAGGTATTATGATTGAGGTGCCAGCGGCAGCCGTTATTTCTCCAATTTTGGCTAACTATGTAGATTTCTTTAGTATCGGTACCAATGACCTTTGTCAATACACATTGGCGGTTGATCGTATGAATGAGGCCATCGGCAATTTATATCAACCATTGCATCCCGCTGTATTGCGTCTCATCAAACACGTAATTGATGCGAGTCACGAACAAGGTAAATTTACCGGTATGTGTGGTGAGTTAGCTGGTGATCCAGTTGCAACTATGATTTTATTGGGCTTAGGACTTGATGAATTCTCTATGACTGCATCATCCATTCCATTGATTAAAAATATTTTGCGCTCTGTTACAATGGCAGAATGTGAAGCATTTGCTCAAAAAGCATTGACTATGGATACAGCTGAAGAAATCACAGCCTATGCTAAATCATTACTCGCTGAAAAAGGTTTGGCATAGACCATAGCTTTCATAAAAACAAACTTGAATTTAATATGTATAAATTGATACAATACCTATATTAATAAGCAAAGGTATAAGGCGTGCTAGCACGCTGAGTAGAAAGAGGTAACTCATGAAAGAAGTAACAGTAGAAATCACAAACGAATCTGGTTTACATGCTCGTCCAGCGACTGCATTTACACAATTGGCTGCAAAATTTGCGTCCAAATTGACAATCGCAGCAAATGGTAAAACAGCAGATGCTAAATCCATTTTGACTGTATTAACATTGGGTGCAACAAAAGGCACATCCGTAGTATTAACTGCTGATGGTGCTGATGAAGATGATGCATTAGTAGCACTTAGCGAGTTCTTAACAACGAATCACGACTAATACGCAAAAGAGGCAATACCCTAATCATTAGGATATTGCCTCTTTTTATTTTCCCATATTGGCAAAGCGCTCTACAGCAACTGTAAAGTCATTAATTGTTTTATCTACATCACCATGTTGTATACCATCGCGTACACAATGGTTGATATGTCCTTCGAGGACCACTTGGCCAACCTTATGCAACGCGGATTTGGCTGCATTGATTTGGGCTAGTACATCTTCACAAGGAATGTCTTCTTCAATCATTCGATCAATAGCTTGCACTTGACCTAAAATTTTACGCAATCGACGATGTAGATTGTCTGAATCCATACACTGTTTCATAATACTCCTCCAATTTGGGCATGCTTCATCATCTTATCTATTATACGACAATATGGTTAACAAATACAATACATACAAGTATGCTAAAAATAGATAACTTATGATACAATACAATCAATATATGATAGTTGTATTATAGGGATGTTATTAGTGAAAGTTTATATACTTAGAAGTCTGCTGTAAGGTAGATATAGGTGAATCTATGTTTATATTTCGAATAGTGCGCCGATTAGTTCTTATCATTTGTATATTGCTAGGGGCTATATATGTGTATGATACATATCAAAGCTATCAAGGAACAAATCGCGTTAGTAAGGCTCATACAACTGTAGAACAGACAATTGAAGAAAATGAAGATACATTAAGTCGGTGGGAACGCATGCATCGTGTTTTTACCTTCCGAGAAAAGGTTGAAGCCGCGCTTCATCAACGTGTGCCAAAGGATAAATGGGTGAAATCTGAAAACATTCCAGACAATGCGAAACGAGCTCTTGTGGCCATTGAAGATAAACGCTATTACAAGCATGGTGCTATCGATGTGCTCGGTGTGACGCGTGCTTTTTATGTTAACAGCGTTGCTGGTGAAACTGTTGAGGGTGGTAGCACAATTACTCAACAATTAGTAAAAAATCTATTTCTGTCGTCGAAACGGACGATGTCGCGTAAAGCGGAAGAAGCCATTCTAGCGGTAGAGATGGAGCATTACTATAGTAAAGATGAAATTTTAACCATGTATTTGAATACGGTCTATTATGGACATAATTATTATGGTATAAAAGAGGCTGCCGAAGGGTACTTTGGTACCAGCCCTAGTCGATTGACCTTAGGTCAATGTGCAATGTTAGCGGCATTGCCCAATGCACCAACCTATTTGGATCCTTATGAAAATTATAAAGGTGCTAAAGCTCGGCAAAAATTAGTTCTCGCTCAAATGGTAGATCAAGGTATGATATCTCAAGCGGAGGCGGACTATGCATATAAGCAAGAACTTGGTATAGAATAAGATATAATATTCGTAAACGAAATATATTATATAATTGAATAAAATTTCTGCTTGCATTTATAAATATGCAGTGATATACTAACACCTGTAGTCGATAAGACATGAAGAATTCATAATGAATTCGTAGTATAATAATAAATGGTATGAATCATACCTAGTATAATTTAGTTTATGAGGTGTTATCATGGGTAAAGCAAATAAAGTAGTACTCGCATATTCTGGTGGTTTAGACACATCCGTTATCATTCCTTGGTTAAAAGAAAACTATGGCGCTGAAGTTATCGCTGTGTGCGTAGACTTAGGCCAACCTGAGGATTATGATGCGGTTGAGAAAAAAGCAATCAAATCTGGCGCAACTAAAGCGTACATCGTTGATGCTAAAGAAGACTTCGTAAAAGATTATGTATGGCCAACAGTAAAAGCTGGTGCAGTTTATGAAGGCAAGTATTTATTAGGTACATCCTTCGCTAGACCTTTAATCGGTAAAATCCTTGTAGATATTGCTAAAAAAGAAGGCGCTGATGCCATCGCTCACGGTGCGACTGGTAAAGGTAATGACCAAGTTCGTTTCGAACTTGCTATCAAAGCATTGGCTCCTAATATGAAAATCATCGCTCCTTGGAGAGAATGGGATTTGAAATCCAGAACAGACTGCATGGAATATGCAGCTAAACATGATATTCCAGTTGTAGCTACGAAATCCCATCCATATTCCATGGACCAAAACGTATGGCATTTGTCCCATGAAGGCGGCGACCTTGAAAATCCAGCAAATGCTCCTAAAGATGATGTGTACTTGGTAACACATACTCCTGAACAAGCTCCAGATGAAGCTGGTTATGTAACTGTATCTTTCAAAGATGGCGTGCCTGTAGCAGTAGATGGCCAAGAAGGTACTCCATTACAATTGTTAGAAAAACTCAACGAAATCGGTGCACACTATGGCGTAGGCGTTGTAGATATCGTTGAAAATAGATTAGTAGGCATGAAATCCCGTGGCGTTTATGAAAACCCAGGTGGATCCATCATCATGTATGCTCACAGAGAACTTGAATACCTTTGCCTCGACAGAGCTACATACCACTACAAAGAACTCATTGCTAACAAATACGCTGAACTTGTATACGATGGCATGTGGTTCGCACCATTGATGAACGCTTTGCAAGCATTCGTTGATGAAACTCAAAAAACTGTAACTGGTGAAGTAAAACTTAAATTGTACAAAGGCAACATTATCTCTGCTGGTGCAACTTCTCCATACTCCTTGTACAGCGAAGATTTCGTAACATTCGAAGAAGATGATGTATACAACCAAGCTGATGCGGCTGGTTTCATCAACTTGTTTGGTTTACCTCTTAAAATTAATGCATTAATGAAAGAAAAGGCAGGTAAATAATGGCTAAATTGTGGGGCGGGCGTTTCACAAAAGGCACAGATAAAGCGGTAGAGGATTTTACATCCTCTATCGCTTTTGATGCTAGAATGTACGCCGAAGATATTGCGGGTAGTAAAGCACATGCGACAATGCTTGCAAAACAAAATATTATCTCCGACGCAGATCGGGACGCTATTGTAGCGGGCTTAACAAAGATTAAAGACCAAATCGATAAAGGTGAGTTCCCATTCTCCGTGGCTCTTGAAGATATTCATATGAATATTGAAAAGCGCCTAACAGATGATATCGGCGAAGCAGGTGGTCGTTTACATACAGGCCGTAGCCGTAATGACCAATGCGCAGTTGATTTACACATGTACGTGCGTAAAGCCGTAGTAGAAATGGGCGAGCTCATCGTAGATATGCAAAAAGCCCTCATCGAAACGGCTGAAAAATACAGCGATGTTATCATGCCTGGCTATACGCATTTACAACGGGCACAACCTGTATTGTTCGGTCATCATATGATGGCATACTTCTCTATGCTAGAACGCGACTTTGACCGTTTGTTGATGGTCTTCAAACACGCAGACATCATGCCACTTGGTGCAGGGGCCTTAGCTGGTTCTACGTACGGTATTGATCAAACCTATACACAAAAACTACTCGGTTTCTCCCGTATTTACGAAAACAGTATGGATGCTGTATCCGACCGTGACTATGTAGTTGAATTCTTGTCCTTTGCATCTCTTGTGATGATGCACTTGAGCCGTCTTAGCGAAGAATTGATTTTGTGGTCTACCAATGAGTTTAACTTCATTGAACTTGATGATGCTCATTGCACAGGCTCTAGCATTATGCCACAAAAGAAAAATCCTGACGTATGTGAACTCGTTCGTGGTAAAACAGGTCGTACCTATGGCCACTTGTTAGGTCTTTTGACAACCTTGAAAGGATTGCCTCTTACCTATAATAAGGATATGCAAGAGGATAAAGAGGGCATTTTTGATGCTATCGATACAGTACACTTTGCATTGTCCATTAATGCGGCTATGGTCCGTGGTATGAAGGTCAATGGGGCGCATATGAAAGCTGTCCTCGATGATGACTTCTCTAATGCTACAGATATGGCCGATTACCTTGCGAAAAAAGGCGTTCCATTCCGTGAAGCGCACGAAATTGTAGGCAATGCTGTACATCATTGTATCGAAAAAGGTTGTGTATTGCTTGACTTATCCGTTGAGGATTTCAAAGCAATTTCTCCATATTTTGATGCGGACATTCTAGATGCTATTTCCATTGAAGCTTGTGTAGCAGGTCGTAACAACTATTCTGGTACGGCTCCAGAATGTGTGGAAAGACAACGTAATAATGGGAAGCAAATCATTGCTAACGAAGAAGCACAAATCGATAGCTGGAAATCTATCGTAAACTCTGTACAAGAGTAATTCCTTTTTATTAGAATCATAGATGCTTTCTTAGTTTATAAAATTGGCTCCACCTTTAGGTGGGGTCAATTTTTGTCTATATTGGGTGGACTCGTAGCGGATAATGGTCTTGTGGCACAACACTATAATCTGAATAGATAGTGATTTTCCGCACATTTAATTGATTAAACTAAAAGAAAATGATACTTTTACATTCATCATACCGTTTCTAATCAAAAATAATATATAATTACTATATTTTTATTCAATTCGTGTAATATGCTTTGTCCACTAATAAAATACTTTTAATTTACCACCTATGGTGTTATTATTAATTCGAAAAACAAATAAAAACGGTACCTTCACATTCCCGCCCATTACAGCAGGAACTGAATGTACTTAGCGGTTTTAATATAGTTACGTGAATTATGGACGAGAAAAAATTCACCTTATGAAAGGGGATTGATACATGAAAACCACCGCTAAAAAAATGTCTGTATTCCAGCTAACCACAATGGTAGCAGCCAATATGCTAGGAGCTGGGATCATTATGTTACCAACCAATTTGGCTCAAGTTGGTACTATTTCAGTGTTATCTTGGCTCGTGACGGCTGTGGGTGCGCTTTTGCTAGCGTATATTTTTGCTCAAGCGGGTATGTTCTCTCAAATTAAAGGAGGCATGGGCGGTTATGCAGAACACCGCTTCGGTAAGACTGGACATTTTATGGCGAGCTATGCTTACAGCATATCTCTCATCATTGCTAATATAGCGATTGCAGTTTCCGCAGTTGGCTATGGCTCAGAATTCTTTGGTGTTGATCTAAATGCAACGCAAACAAGTCAAGTAACGATTGTCTTGTTATGGTTTGCAGCGATTTTGAACTTTAGAGGAAACCGCTTTACAGGTCAGCTCAGCAATATTACTATTTGGGGCTGTATTGTGCCAGTATTACTAATTGGTACAATTGGTTGGTTCTGGTTTAGCCCAGATACGTATTTGGCGGCATGGAATCCAAACGACTTGCCGTTCTTTGAAGCAATTAAACAATCCATTGCTTTAACATTGTGGGGATTCCTAGGGTTTGAATCTGCAGCAGCAAATGCAGATGCTGTAGAAAATCCAAAGAAAAACGTGCCAATTGCAACATTTGCAGGTACATTAGCAGTGGCGGTGATTTACATCTTGTCCACGAATGTTATGGCCGGTATCGTGCCTAACACAGAATTACTTAATTCCAATGCACCATTTGGACTCACATTTGCATACATGTTTAATGACACAATTGCAAATGTTATCATGGCGCTCATGATTATCTCTTGCTGTGGTGCTTTACTTTGCTGGCAATTTACATTGTCTCGCGTATTCAAGAATGCAGCAGAGGCAGGTTATTTCCCTAAGGTGTTTGCTCGTGTAAACAGCAAGGATGCACCTGTGCGTGGCGTATTTATCTTATTAGCGATTGAAACAATTCTTACATTGTTCACAGCTAATGATTCTTTACGCGATCAATTCCAGACATTGGTAAACCTTGCGGTTGTAACTAATGTAGTGCCTTATATTCTCTGCATTATTGCAGTACCAACTATGATGCACATGTCTGGATTGGAAAAACGTCGTATTGATCGTTTCTATTTCGTTGCTGTTGCAGGTGTTTTATACTGTTTATACGCAGTATATGCGTGCGGTGTTGATGCCATGCTCGGTAGTGCTGTTGCAGTAACTATTGGCATTTGCATTTATATGATACGCAAAGGTTGGGTAGCGTATCGTGCACAACGATTCCAACAAAGTATCGATTAATTGAATACTCTCTCGTCTTATAGAGGCTGTCACTTCGGTGATAGCCTCTTTTGGTTATATGCATAGCAAAATGTTTTATATGTAAATTAAATTAAAATACAAATGTAAATATATACGTTATATACAGAAAAGAAAAGTAAATATAAAGCAATTATTTCAAGAAATGGGGCACAATATACGAAGTAATGCATGTAAATAATAATGAATATTGTTTTTATGAATAATTATGATTGATTGACGAATATACACTAAGGGGTATATGTATTGTTGGAGAATTATAAATATAGTATATTTATAATTAATAAAAGTGAATAAACTGAGTGTCGGTTTTACCGAGCGTAAAAGAGGAAAATGGGTGTAAATCCTATACTATGAAAATAGCTGTAATGAGGAGCGATATTTCGTATTAGGGTCACTGGGAAACTGGGAAGGCAGAAATATTGTGATGAGTCAAAAGTCAGAAAGCCTGCTCAATCTTGAGGAACATTGTGCTAGAACACGGTGTTTTAATTTAGGTTAGTCAGGTGGGCTAATCTTTTTTTATGGTTATTTCATAAATTTTATTACACGGAATCATATTATATGTTTACTCATTATGTGTATCTATGTTTATTCACTATTATGTAGTTTTATTTAAAAGGGTATAGGAGGTGCCTATGGGCAAACGCTTTGCCAAGCAATTAGGACAATTTATTGTTACCTTGTTTGGCATCACATTTTTGACATTTTGTCTTACCTATTTAGCTCCAGGGGACCCAGTTACGATGCTACTGGAAACGGCGGATACCATCGTGTCTCAAGAAATGATTGATGAAACTCGAGCACAATTAGGCTTGGATAAGCCGTTTATCGTACAGTATGCAAACTGGGTAGTCAATGCAGCACAAGGTGACTTAGGAATGAGTTACTCTGCTAAAAAACCGGTAGTAGATCGCATGTTAGAAGCATTACCTGGTACGCTTGCATTGTCAGGAACCGCATTGGTATTTACGATTATCTATGCATTACCGGCAGGTATACTGAGTGCGTATAATCGGAATAAATGGATAGACTATGTACTGAGAAGCCTTTCCTTTATAGGCGTATCTATGCCGTCATTCTGGTTAGGCCTTGTATTAATTTACATTTTTGGCTTAAAGCTCGGTTTAGTTCCAATCGCTTCATCTCGTGTAACAGCGACAGGTGTTATTTTGCCAGCCGTTACATTAGCAGTTGTTGTAGGCTCTAAATACATGCGCCAAGTTCGACTCGTTATTCTTGAAGAGATGCAAAAGGATTACGTTATCGGTGCCCGTGCCCGTGGTGTGAGCGAAATGAAGATTTTATTCGGTCACATTTTGCCTAATGCTGTATTGCCATTGATCACTATTTTAGGTGTTGTTATTGGTTGGTTATTAGGTGGTGTAGCCGTAGTTGAAATGGTATTCTCCTGGCCTGGCCTCGGGAATATGGCCATTTACGCCATCACTATGCGTGACTATCCATTGATTGAAGGTTTTGTGTTATGGGTTGCTATTGCATACATGTGTATCAATGCTTTAGTTGATGCATCCTATGTTCTATTGGACCCTAGATTGAAAAGGGAGAGAGCATAATGAAAGAATTTATTCAGAAACATAAATTGTTCTCTTTCTACACTGCATTGATGCTTGTTATCGTATTCATTGCTATCTTTGCACCATGGCTTGCTCCGGGCGATGCTTTCACATCGGATATGTCCAAGGCATTACAAGCACCTAGCGCTCAACATTGGTTTGGTACCGACAAATTGGGCCGTGACGTATTGTCTCGTATCATTTATGGTACTCAATTATCTTTGTTCATGGGTGTATCCATCGTAGTGATTATGGTGAGCATTGGTACAGTCATCGGTGCCGTAGCAGGTTACTTTGGTGGCAAGGTTGAAATGGTTCTTATGCGCTTGGCGGATATCATGTTATCCTTCCCAGGTGTAGTACTCGCCATTGCCATCGCCGGTATCCTAGGGGGCAGCATTGTAAATACCATCTTAGCATTATCGGTTGTAGGGTGGGCTAAATATGCGCGACTTGTTCGTTCTATGACGTTGAAAGTACGCGGTGAAGAATATGTAACGGCTGCCGTTATGATGGGGGCCTCTACATGGACGATTTTACGTCGTCATATTATTCCTAATATTTTGCCACTCGTTGTAACCACAGGGGCTCTTGATATTGGGGCTATTATGATTGAAGTTGCCGGTTTATCATTCCTTGGTTTTGGTGCGCAACCACCAACACCTGAATGGGGTCTTATGCTTAATGAAGGTCGTCAATATTTACAAACCAGTCCATGGCTGATGGCCTTCCCAGGTATATCCATCCTTATCGTAGTTGCTATCTTTAACCTTTGGTCAGATTCCTTACGGGACGTAGTAGATCCTAAGAACCAAGGATAATAATGTATTTGAATCTTTATTATGCTACCTGATGTGTAATAGGGAGATATAGTTTTGTATAGTGTGTTTACAAGGAGATTGTAAATGAAAAAATCTTGGAAAAAAGCGCTGTTAGCAGGCCTTAGTATCGTAATGATGGGCTCCTTTATCGCAGGTTGTGGCTCCAATAATGGTGCTGATAACAAGGACGTATTAAAGGTTGGCGTAACTAACTTTGCATCTACATTAGAACCTACAGAAAACTTCTTCGCATGGGTTGTAATGCGTTATGGTGTAGGTGAAACATTGGCTAAATTTGACGAACAAATGAAGCCACAACCTTGGATTGCTTCTAAATGGGAAGTATCTCCAGACCATAAAACATGGACGTTTACCATCAACGATAAGGTAAAGTTCTCCAATGGTAAGAAAGTTGATGCTGCAGCAGTTAAAGCATCTATCGAACGGGCTTTTGAAAAATCCAATCGTGCGAAAACATTCTTCGAATATGACTCTATGGAAGCTAATGGTCAACAATTAGTTATTCATACAACAAAAGAATATCCTAATATGCCTGGGCTTTTAGCGGATCCATTGTTCCTTATCGTCGATGTACAATCTGAAAAAGACGGACGCAACTTTGCGAAGGAAGGTCCTATCGGTACAGGCCCATACGTAGTTAAATCTTTCACTAAAGAACGCGCTGAAATGGCTGCTAACGAAAACTATTGGGATGGTGCAGTACCATTCAAAACTGTAGAAATTCCTTCCATCGATGATCCTAATACGCGTGCTATGAGCTTACAATCTGGCGACGTAGATATGGCTGTTAACATCGGTGCTGGTGAAATCGGCTTATTCCAAAATAACGATAAGTTCAAGGTTGATGAAATCGCATCTCTTCGCGTAGTATTGGCTCGTATTAACCAAAAAGGTGTTCTTGGTGATGACAAAGTACGTGCAGCTGTTATTTCCGCAACAGATCGTAAAAACTATGCCGATGTATTGCTAAAAGGCACATTCATTCCTGGTTCCGCTCCAATTCCACCATCCATGGACTATGGCTTCAAAGATTTGAAAGATCCTAATGCATATAATGTAGATCGTGCTAAACAATTGTTAGCAGAAGATGGCTGGAAAGATACTGATGGGGACGGCATCCTTGATAAAGATGGTAAACCGTTAACATTCAACTTCGTTGTATATAACTCTCGTGCAGAATTACCACTTTATGCCGAAGCTGTTCAAGCAGACCTTAAAAAAGTGGGTATCGACATGAAAATCAAAACAGTTGACTATAACTTGATTGATAAAATGGGTCAAGATGGCGACTATGATATGCTTATCTCCAATATCGTAACTGCTAATACAGGTGACCCAATCTGGTTCTTGTCTAACTATTGGCATACTAATATCGATGGTTCCAACCCACAAAATGGTTCTGGTTACTCTAATCCTCAAGTTGACCAATTGTTAGATGCTGCTGAAACTGAATTTGATCCTGCAAAACGTCGTGACTATGCAATTCAAATTCAACAATTATTGATGAATGATGGCGCTGCATTGTTCTTAGGTTACCCTAAAACTAATATCGTTACTGGTTCTTACTTGAAAGGTGCTGTCATGTACCCAAGTGACTACTACTGGATTACTAATAAAATTACAAAATAATAAGGAGCTATAATGGCAGAAAACATACTAACTGTAGAGAACCTTAACATCGCGTACCAAGGTGTGCCTGCTGTTATGGATGTAAACTTTACCTTGGAACGCGGTAAGGTATTGACCATTGTAGGGGAATCTGGATCCGGTAAGACTACTGTGATCCGGGCCCTTATGGGTTTGTTGCCTGCAGGTGGTGAGGTCACAGATGGTACAATGATCTTTAATGGTCAAGACCTTCGCACCCTATCTAAGTCAGAATGGAGATCCATACGTGGCAAAGACATGGCCATGATTTTCCAAGATAGCGGTAGTGCACTCGATCCGATTGTACGCATTGGTAAACAATTTAGAGAACTATTCAAAGCTCACATTGAAATCTCCAATGACGAATGTGATCGTCGTGCTATTGAATTATTAGAGTCTGTTGCGTTACCTAATTGCGCAGATATCCTTCGCCGCTATCCACATGAGCTGTCTGGCGGTCAACGCCAACGTGTTGGTATTGCCATGGCATTAGCATTAGACCCAGCATTACTCATCGGTGATGAACCAACATCTGCTCTAGACGTGACAACACAATCTCAAGTTGTTATGCAAATGATGGAATTATCTAAAGTGCATAATTCCGCTATCGTTATGGTAACCCATAACCTTGGTGTGGCGGCGTATATGTCCGATTACATCATCGTTATGAAAAAGGGCCGTGTTGTAGATGCAGGTACGCCACAAGAAATCTTAGAAAACCCATCTAATGAATACACAAAACAACTAAAAGATGCGGTACCAACATTGGAAGGAGGTCGTTACATTGACTAACTACGCAGTAGAAATTAAAAATGTATATAAACGATTCCCACTTCCTACTGGTGGCGAACTTGAGGCATGTAAAAATATCAATATCACCCTTGAAAAAGGGGAATCTCTTGGTATTGTAGGTGAATCCGGCTCTGGTAAAACAACATTGGTTCGTATGATTATGAAAATGTTGCCTATTACAGAAGGTGAAATCTATGTCGATGGTGTTGAAATTCAACATATGAATGCAGAACAAACAAAGGAATACCGTAAAAAAATTCAAATGGTATTCCAAGATCCATCTGCTGCATTTAACCCACGCATGAAGGTTAAGGATATTATCCTTGAACCACTATATAATTTTGGGCTTCTTGAAAAGGGAAAAGAAGAACAAATCGCTGGTGATTATCTTGAAATGGTAGATTTACCGCGCGAGTTCATGCATCGATTTCCTCATGAGATGTCTGGTGGTCAACGTCAACGTGTAGCTATTGCACGAGCTATCGTTTTGGAACCTGAAATCCTCGTATTCGATGAGGCAACGAGTGCCCTTGATGTATCTGTGCAAGACTCTATTGCCTATCTACTCGCTAGATTGCAAAAGAAACGGAATTTAACATATTTGTTCATCGCTCATGATATTGCTTTCATTCGTACTATGTGCCATAAGGTTGTAGTCATGTATAAAGGGGCTATCGTTGAAGAACTAGATGCGTTCCATCTAGCAGATGCTAAACATCCATATACAAAGGTGTTATTGAGTTCTATTTTTGAAATTGGTAAACCACACAATCCATTATCGATGGATACCATTACTAATGATACAAATATATAATCTTATTGGTGAAAGCCTTCGCGTATGCGAAGGCTTTTATCTTTTCTATTTGCTAAATATATATTAGATGATTGAGAACTTTCGATAAATAGGATATGATAAAGATATTTTACGCGTATGAGTCAAAAAGGTGAATTGAAGGATTCTAATTTGAGGTCTGCTCTTATTGCTGGCATAGATCGTGATAGCTATGCTAAAAACCTTTTGAAAAATACATTCATAGCTGGTAAGGCACCATTGCCGCCTAGCCTTGATTATGGATTTAAACAATTAAAGGATACCAATCCATATGATCCTAATAAGGCTAAAACTTTATTAGCTAAGTCTGGTTGGACAGATACCAATGGGGATGGCCTTGTAGATAAAAATGGTCAAAATCTCTCGCTAGTTTTATATACTTATACATCAAGACCTGAATTGACGCTTTATGCGGAAGCAATGCAGGCGGATTATAAGAAAATTGGTATTGACGTACAGATTAAAATTGTCGATTATACGATGCTTGATGAACTAGCTAAAACCGGTGATTATGATTTATTGGTTTCTAGTGTCGTTACTGCTAATACGGGTGACCCTGTGTGGTTTTTAAAACAATATTGGGGTAGTAATATCGATGGAGATAATCCGAATAATGGTTCTGGATTTAATAACTCCCGTTTTGATGAACTTACGGCACTTGCAGGCTCTACGCTAGATGCTACAATCGCACGCAATGCTATCATCAATGCCCAACAAATTTTGCTCGATGAAAATGCTACCATATTCCTTGGATATCCTAAGATTAATATGATTGGTAAAAGCTATCTAAAGGGTATTCACACATCACCTAGTGAATACTATGTAATCACGAAAGATTTGAAAAAAGAATAAGTAGTATTGATTTAGACACAATAAAAGGACCAGCTATAAGGCTGGTCCTTTGTGTTGTTCAATTATTATTTTTTGCTGTCTACTGCATCGAGGTCATTCATATCCACCTCGTTAGCACGGCCAATCATGCGATTATATTTTACATATAATTGCGTATATGCTTCGCCATAGGAGGAGTTGATAATGATGTAATTTCTTGCTTCTGCAATAAATTCTTTTACAGCATCTTGATATTGTTTAACCGCAGCTTGCGTTTCTGGTTTTGTACCCGGTTGCAAGTCATTCAAGCGTTTTGTAATTTCTTGTAGATTGGTTTCGACCTTTTGTGTATCTGTATTACCATCAGGATCGATAATATCTATGGTTTGAGATAATAGTATATTTAATTCAATAAAATTAACTGCATTGACTCTGTTTTCATCAGCAAATTCTTTCATGCGTTCTGTATATAATTCGTTATTACGATTTTCAAGTGCTAAATCGTATGCATTATAGGCTGCATTGAATTGATCTGCTAATGGTACATATTGGCTAGCTAAGTTATCACTGCCTACAAAATTATCTTTTTCAAAAGTTCGATCTGTATAGTAGTTTTGAAGTTGGTCAGCTACAGGAATTAATTGCGATAAGATGGTAAGTAACTCATCTGTCGCTTTATTTACATCCTCATATGGTGTAGAGCTTTCTTCTTTAGCTGCTTCAAGCTGAGCTTTTAATTTCTTATAGTCAGGTAATGTTACAGACGTATTATGTGTATGATTGCGCAATTCTTCAAGGGTTGGTTGTATTTGATAGGTATAGGCAACACTATTCAAATTAAATGTATCAGCAGCCTCAATATAAGGTCGTAAGGCATTGATCTTGTCCTCAATTGTAGAGCGATATAATATTGTAGTTGCTTTATTGGATAGGAAATGATAAGCGAAATAAATCCCACCACCAATAACAGCAATTCCTAGAATTACGGCTAAGATTAATTTAATATAACCCTTTTTCAATTGCCAATACTCCTTATAAAACGTGTTTGTGAAAAAATATCTATACTTTATATTCTATACAGTTGATATCAGTATTATTATAGCATAGATTAAAGGGGCAAAAAAGATACATATAACTGATAATTATTAAATAAATATGAATAATATATACAAATCATATATAAATTATTATCAAATTTTGTTTTAATGCATAACTCTGGGAGTAAAACTTGTAGGCTGCTATAATGGTATATATATGATCGTATAAGGGAGTATACAATGCAAGATTCTAAGATTATGAATAACTTTTTTACAACAGAGCTCATTGCTAATGGGGAAGGTCGTAATGTTTTATCTGCTATTGAAGATGGCTTACGAAGCTGTGATGAGTTTCTTATTAGTGTTGCTTTTATAACAGACGATGGATTATTAGTTCTAAAACCAATTTTGAAAGAATTAGAAGGACGAGGTGTAAAGGGGCGTATTTTAACGACGGATTATCTTGGATTTAATAACCCTAAAGTATTAGATGATTTAGGACAGTTAAAGAATATAGAGCTTCGAGTATATTGCACTACTAATGGTAGTAAGCATGGTTTTCATACAAAGGGGTATATTTTTAAACAAGAACAGTCATATCAAATTATTGTAGGTAGTTCTAATTTAACAATTAATGCACTTAAGAAAAATAGAGAGTGGAATACTAGGGCCAAATCTAATGTAAATGATACTTATACTAAAGAAGTATTAGAGGAGTTTGAATTGTATTGGAATTCCGAGTTTACTATGGAATATTCGGAGTTCTTGCCTTGGTATCGACCTAGATGGGAACGCTCTAATCGTCTCTCCCTAAAAAATATTGCTGAACAGGTGAAGTTAAAAGGCTCGTTGAAATTAGAGCCTAATCTAATGCAACAGCAGTTTATAGATAACTTTAATGAATTACGTCATCAGAATGAAAGTAGAGGCTTATTAATTTCTGCCACTGGTACTGGTAAAACGTATGCGGCAGCATTTGCAATGCGAGAAATGCGACCTAAACGATTGTTATTTCTAGTACATCGCGAGCAAATTGCCAATCAAGCACTCAGTAGTTTTCAACGGGTGTTTGATGATCAATCCATTTCTTTTGGTATTGTTTCTGGTAATGTAAAACGTTTTGATGCGGATTATGTATTCTCTACTATGCAAATGATGGGTAGAAATGAGATTTTGCAAAAATATAATCCAGATGACTTTGACTGTATTATTATCGATGAAGTGCACAGGGCTGGGGCTGAAAGTTATCAAAGAATTATTGATTATTTTAAGCCAAAATTCTTATTAGGTATGACTGCTAGTCCAGAACGTACGGATGGATATGATTTATATAACTTATTTCATCATAATATTGTATATGAGATTCGTTTAGAACAGGCTTTAGCGGAGGACTTATTATGTCCATTCCATTACTTTGGGATAAGTGACCTCTGGATAGATGGTAAAGAGATTAATCTTGAAGAGGATACTATTAGTTTCTCCAACTTATCGGAAGGGGAACGTGTTGATAAAATCATAGAGAAAATTCGTTATTTTGGCCATAGTGGAAGTCGCGTTAAGGGATTGGTGTTCTGCAGCAATAAAAAAGAGGCTAAGGAATTATCCGATGCATTTAATCTTAGAAAGTTTAGGACAATTTCGTTGACTGGTGATAATTCGCAAGCAAAACGTGAAGATGCTATAGCTCGTTTGACTGGTACTGGAGCTTATCAAGGCTTCGTAGATGATCAACTAGACTATATATTTACAGTAGATATTTTCAATGAAGGCGTAGATATTCCTGAAGTAAACCAAGTCATTATGTTACGTCAAACAGAAAGCCCTATTGTATTTATTCAGCAGTTAGGTCGTGGATTGCGTAAATTTGAAGATAAGGAATATGTGGTTATCTTAGATTTTATAGGTAATTATTCTAATGGCTATATGATACCGTTGGCTTTATCCGGTGATAGGAGCTATAACAAGGATACACTACGTAAATATGTACAATCCGGTAATCGTATTATTCCTGGGACGTCAACAGTTCATTTTGATGCGATAGCTAAAAAACGTATTTTTGCTGCTATAGATACGGCTAATTTGAGTAGTGCTAAACTTATTAAAGAAGCCTATTTAGATTTGAAATATAAGCTGGGTCATATTCCTAGAATTAAAGATTTTAAGGATTACGGATCTATTGATATTACAAAAATTTTTACTAAATATAAGTCCTATCATCATTTCTTAACTCAAATAAAGGATAAAGATTATAAGATAGTTTTTACGCCAGTTCAGGAACAGATGTTACACTTTATCTCTCAAAAATTGGCGACAGGGATGCGCGTTAGAGATTTATTGGCACTACGACTTTTGTTAGAGGGACAGAATAACATCATTAAATCTGTAACGGAGGTTTTAAGAGGTGAGTATGATGTTGAATTGTCTGATATCGGAAAAACTAATCTCATTAATCTTTTAAGTAATCAGTTCTCTGTGTCGTTAACTAAAAAGACGTTTAAAGATTGTATTTTTATTGCGCCTGATGGCGATGACTATTCCATTTCTGATTGCTTTAAGACTGCATTAGAAGATGATTATTTTAGAGACCATATTAATGAGCTTATAGAGTTTGGCTTGGACAGATATCATAGTAAATATAGACCATCTATCTTGAAACCAACGCCATTTGCTCTTTATGAAAAATATAATTATGAGCAAGTATGTCAATTGTTAGAATGGGCACAAAATGAAGTGCCATTAAATATTGGCGGATATAAATATCATCGTGATACTAAGACGTATCCCCTCTTTATAAACTATCATAAAGATGAAGGAATACAGGATAGCATAAAATATGAGGATAGATTTGAGTCGCCTACTTTGCTAAAAGCAATTTCTAAAAATAACCGGTCCTTTACCTCTGATGATGTAACCACCGCGTTTGATGCAGATAAACTGGGCGTAGCAATGCATCTATTTATGCGTAAAAATAAAGATGACGAAGAGTCAAAAGAGTTTTATTATTTAGGCCCTATTCACTCGACGGGGAGAGATAACGCAGAGGAAATTACAATGGCAAGTGATACAAAGGCTGTAGAGCTTGAGTATAGATTAGATGTTCCTGTACGTGACGATATATATGATTATTTATTAAATGGATAGGTGTGAATCATTTTATGACTAGAAAACATATAGAAGTTGTTGCTGCCATAATTCAAAAGGGCAACGCTATATTAGCGACTCAACGAGGATATGGTGATTTAAAAGATGGTTGGGAATTTCCTGGCGGTAAGATTGAACCTGGAGAAGCGCATGATGAAGCTTTGATTCGTGAAATTAAAGAAGAATTACAAGCCAATATTAATGTAGGTGAAAGACTAATTACTATTAACTATAATGGTTATGAAAAATTTGATCTTACTATGCATTGCTATTTGTGCACGTTAACAGAAGACTCACATGTAACATTGTTAGAACACGAAGCAGCTAAATGGTTGACTAAGGAGACTTTGTACTTTGTAGATTGGTTGCCGGCAGATATAGAGGCAGTTGATGCTTTATATAAACGTTTATAATTGAGATTCATTTGTATATCCTAGCCCCCTCGTATATAATGGTATTAACAGATTTGTATTTTTCGATATAATCACATGAAAGGAGTCATTATGTCTAATTTCATTACTCCTAACGAATTATTACCTATCATGGATGAGGTTATCATCCTCGATGCAAGAGGGTTTCAAGATTATAAACGAGGTCATATTAAAGGCGCTTTTCCCGTCGATATAGATAAGGATTTGACCGGCCCTATCGGTGAACATGGGGGACGTCATCCGTTGCCGGATATGGAGCAATTGGCGAAAACCTTCGAGACATTTGGTATTAATGAAAACTCTAAGGTCGTTGTCTATGATTCTTGGATTTTCTTGGCTGGTCGTCTCTGGTGGACCTTGCGCTACATGGGCCTTAAAGATGTCCGCGTTTTATCTGGCGGTATTGAAAGATGGGTGAAAGAAGGTCATTTGTTGACTAAGGATCCTACCCCTTTGCCTACAGAACCAACGACATTTAACTATACATTACAAACGGATATGACCATGAGTCGTAATGAGGTATTGGAGGCGAGTAAGTCCGGTTCTCATGTTATCGTCGATGCTCGCGCACCAGAACGTTATGATGGTTCGGTGGTCGATGTTATGGATGGCATGACAGGACATATTCCGGGGGCTGTTAACCATTTTTATGAAAGTGGATATACTTCGGAAGGTCCTCGGTCTATTAAGGACTTAGAAAATGAGTTCTACAATGAAATCTATCAACAAAAACCTGTTGTTACCTATTGTGGATCTGGTGTTACCGCATGTAATGCTCTACTTGTTATGAGTGAAGCGGGACTTAACTCTGCTTTGTATGTAGGCAGTTCTAGTGATTGGGTAACCTATGATGAATTCCCAATTCAAACGGGGGTTGAAACATTATGAGAATGTTAAATCATATTTTATCGGTCGTTGCATTTGCTTATTTATGCTATCATTTGTATACCTACGGCGCTGGTCTATTCAATGTAACGGTTATGATTATCTTTTTGTTATCCGTTGTGGCGAATTACTTTAGATATCGTAAGGAAAATGAAATGAAAGCCAATGAAGCATCGCGACAAGCACGCGCTCAAGCTAAGCATGATCGAAAACATAAACATGCTCGTGAAAGCTAACTTTCACAAATAATATTGTATATAAATGCCTTATAAGGAGTATCAATGAAATTAATATCTTGGAATGTAAATGGATTGCGTGCAGCTGTAACAAAAGGCTTTATCGATTCCTTTAACGAATTAGATGCAGATATTTTTTGCTTGCAAGAAACAAAATTACAACCCCATCAAATTGAATTAGAATTACCAGGTTATGAACAGTTTTGGAATAGCGCAGTGAAAAAAGGCTATAGTGGAACCGCTGTGTTCACGCGTGTTAAACCAATTTCTGTAACGAATGGTATTGGCATTGAAGAGCATGATCAAGAGGGACGCGTTATTACTGCTGAATACGATAATTTTTATCTTGTTTGCTGCTACACGCCGAATAGTCAACGTGAATTGGCGCGTTTAGGCTATCGTATGACTTGGGAAGATGCGTTCCGTGCATACCTATTAGAATTGGATAAGAAGAAACCGGTTATTCTCTGTGGCGACCTCAATGTGGCTCACAATGAAATCGATTTGAAAAATCCTAAAACAAATCGTAAGAACGCTGGCTTCTCCGATGAAGAACGAGCTAAGATGACAGAATTGTTAGAGTCTGGTTTTACCGATACATTCCGTTATTTGTATCCTGATGCGGTTGATGAATATAGCTGGTGGTCCTACATGGGCAAGGCTCGCGATAGAAACGTGGGATGGAGAATTGACTACTTTATTACATCTAAACGGTTGGACGACAAAATTAAAGAGGCCAAAATCCATCAACAAATCTTTGGTAGTGATCATTGTCCAGTGGAACTCGATATTGAATTATAATATGTGATATGGTGAAAGCTTGGCTTCATATATCGATACTAACGTATAAAGCCTCATCTACGGATGAGGCTTTCATAAGGAGGAACGATGGCACAAAAGCAAAAAGCCGTTGTATTATTTAGCGGCGGCGTAGATAGCACAACATGTTTGGCGCTCGCCATTGAGCGATTTGGCAAAGAGAATGTGGTGCCCTTATCCATACAATACGGCCAAAAACATAGCAAGGAATTAGAGGCTGCAGCCAACGTATTATCATACTACGGCATAGAAGGCAAAACGATGGATGTAACAAAACTGTTTGCATTCAGTAATTCATCCCTATTGAAGCAGTCCACAGAGGACGTCCCTACTGGTTCCTACAAGGAACAACAAGATGAACATGGGGAAGGACCCGTTAGCACCTATGTACCATTTAGAAATGGCCTGTTCCTATCCGCTGCGGCATCCTTAGCATTATCCCTTGATTGTGGTTATATCTATTATGGCGCCCATGCCGATGATGCAGCTGGCAATGCATATCCAGACTGCACAGAAACATTCTACACATCTATGGGTAATGCCATCTTTGAAGGCTCCGGCCAAGAATGCTCCCTTGAAGCACCATTCATTAATTGCAACAAAGCCGACGTAGTCCGCGAAGGCCTTCGTCTAGGCGTGCCGTACCAACTTACCTGGTCCTGCTACGAAGGCGGTGAACGCCCGTGCGGCCATTGCGGCACCTGCATCGACCGCCAAGAAGCCTTCCACGCCAACGGCATAGAAGACCCGTCATATTAATTGAGCGCCGTTTGGCGGGCGGATGTTAGGTTAGCGTAAAGAATGCAATTGAGCATAAACCGTTATGCCGTAGAATTGATTGCTTTCACAGAGCGCTTTAGTAGGTCGAGGCCTTCTCCCGAAGACTCGTCAAAATAGATGTTCGCCGTTTGGCGGACCAATGTTAGCATAACGTAAAGCATGCAATTGAGCATATACCGTTATGCAATAGAATTGATTGCTTTCGCAGAGCGACTTTAGTAGGTTAAGGCCCTATGCGGAAAATCCGTTTATTAGTTGAGCGCCGTTTGGCGGGCGGATGTTAGGTTGGCGTAAAGAATGCAATTGAGCATAAACCGTTATGCTAAAGAATTGACTACTTCTACAGAGCGACTTTAGTAGGTCGAGGCCCTCGGCCGAAGACCGTTAAGCTAGCTGGAGCGGTTGTAGAAGTAGTCAATTCTGTCTGCACTACAGTACCTAGCCGAAATTAAAGAATTATGATATGATAATCATACCGCCAAACGGCGAACAACTACATAAGACAGTTTGAAACCATCCTGTCTCTAAACAAAACTACGGAAAACATAAGCACATTCGAGCATGGTAGTTTTGCCATGCTCTTTTTTATTGAAAAGGAGGTGAGTGCATGATTTCTACACGAAAATTAACGATTTCTGCTATGGTAGTAGCATTGTATATTGTTCTTATTTATCTAACCCAAGGAATTTCCTTCGGTGCGTACCAAATTCGTATAGCTACATCTTTATATGCACTTGCTTATGCCTTTCCGTTCTTAATCGTTCCTATGGGCATAGGTAACCTCATTTCTAATTTCTTGTTCGGTGGCCTTGGCATCCTTGATATGGTAGGGGGCTTTGGTGTTGGTATTTTGACGACTGGTATCATCGTATTGATGCGCCGTGCTGGACTTAGCGCATGGTGGGCGATGCTGCCAATCATCTTAGTACCTGCATTATGCGTGCCATTGTGGCTTAGTCCACTCGTAGGTGTTCCGTACTGGGCATTGGTGATCAATTTATTGATTGGTCAAACAATCCCAGGCATCGTAGGTGCTACATTGGTGAAAGCTCTCGCATCTCGCCGTACAGTAGCCGCTTTGATGAATGCCATTAAATAACTACATAGTATGAAATATAAAATGACTGACTTTCACAATGGAAAGCCAGTCATTTTACTATATGGAATTGTTGGAGAATAACCTTAGCAATTGTAGCCACGAAGTGTTGCTTCGATGACGAGTCGTTCGAGGGCTACCATGTATGCAGCTAGGCGAGGTGCTACATTGTATTTTTGTTGCATTTGCCATACTGCTTCAAAGCTGTTTTGCATATTTCTAGTGAGGCGCTCATTTACCTCTTCGAGGGACCAGTAGAAGCCAGCTTTGTTTTGTACCCATTCATAGTAGGATACAACTACACCGCCACCATTAGCGAGTACGTCAGGAATAATATCGATGCCTTTTTCAAAGAAGTATTTATCCGCATCATTTGTAGTTGGACCATTAGCACCTTCTAAGATAATCTTAGCACGTACATTTTCCATGTTGTCCTTGTTAAGTTGATTTTCAAGGGCTGCTAGATAGAGGATATCCACATCTTGGGCTAACAATTCTTCACCGGTAATGGTAGTCATGCCTGGCTCGGTGTAACCAACCAAGGAACGGCCATGAGAATTAGCATATTCATAAGCTTTTTCAACATCGAGGCCATTTGGATTGTATAGATTAACAGCTACGTCGCCGATAGCTACAACCTTAGCACCCGCTTCTGCAATGAGGCGAGCACCAACGGACCCTACATTACCAAAGCCTTGAACGGCGACAGTCATGTTTTTAATATCTAAGCCTTTTTTAGCTAAATAGCATTGCAATGCGATAAGGCAACCGCGTCCGGTAGCTTCATTACGGCCTAGGGAGCCGCCTACTTCGATAGGTTTACCTGTAACGATACCTGGGCTCCATTCGCCTTTTAATGTGCTGTATTCGTCAACAATCCAGCTCATGATTTGTGCATTTGTATTTACATCTGGAGCAGGAACGTCGGTATTAACACCGATGATAGGTGCAATGCGACGTACAAAGTTACGCGTTAACCGTTCTAATTCGCGAGGGTTCAATGTTTTAGGATCAACCTTGATGCCCCCTTTACCACCACCATAAGGGATATTAGCGATAGCATTTTTTATAGTCATCCAAGCCGCTAATGCACGAACTTCGTTTTCATCAGAATCTGGGTGAAAACGAAGACCGCCCTTGGCACTGCCACGCAATGTGGAGTGTTGGCAACGATAGCCTTCATATACGCGGACTTCGCCATTGTCTAGTTGGAGTGGAACGGATACCTTTAGTTCTCGTTCTGGATGGCGTAGTACTTCATAATCATTTCTTGTGTAGCCAAGCTTTTCGGCCGCTACATCAAGTGTGTTTAACATGTTTTCATAGGGATTATAGTTTTGCATATAAAAGTCCTCCTGATAATTCAGAATCAATGGATCGTTTAAATGTCTTGCTATTTATTGTATTCGACATGTACGAATGAATACCCTACATACAATGTTAACTATATTCTATAGTTGGATATGATTGTAAATAGTTAGAGCTTTCACAAAAAATAGGGCCCTTATTCCAAAGAATAAAGACCCTAAGAATCGGTATATATTATTTTTCGATTGTATCTTCTACAGGTGTAGCAGGTACAGAGGAATCTGTAGTTTGACCTTCGCCCCACCATACAATACCGAATGTATGATTAAGAACGGAACGGTTAAATACAGGGGTATCGATACCGGCTTTACGTTGTTTGATGTAATCATCAAGCGCAAGACCTGCGGTACGTCCCATACGAACGATGGAGCTAATGTTTGTTAACACTAAGAACGCCATGAATAAGTCGGCTAAGTTCCATACAAGATCAAGGGATGCGATAGAGCCGATGAATGTCATTAGGACTACGCCGATACGGAATAAATGGAGACAATATTTTTTGTCTGTTAAGTGGCTAATGTTGATTTCACCATAATAGTAGTTACCGATAAGGGAACTAAAGGAGAACATTACGATGAATACAGCAACAGCAGTAGGTGCCCAGGAACCAAGCTCTTGAGCTAGGTTGTGTTGCACAAGTGCTACACCTGTAAGACCGGTTGTGCTATAGTCGCCAACCATGAGAACGATAAACGCAGATGCTGTACAGATAATGAATGTATCTAGGAATACACCGAATGCTTGAACAAGGCCTTGTTCTACAGGGTGATTAACAGCGGCTGTTGCAGCTGCATTTGGTACAGAACCTTCACCGGCTTCGTTGGAGAATAGACCACGTTTAATACCGTTCATTACAGTAGCGCCTAATAGACCGCCACCGGCTGCAGATGGTTCAAATGCAGATGTAACGATTGTATAGATTACATGAGGGAATTGGCTGATATTGGAGATGACTACGAATAAGGCAGTCGCAATGTAAAGAACAGCCATGATTGGAACGATAATTTCAGATGCTTTGGCAACGCGGCTAATACCACCAAAGATGATAAGACCAACAAGTACGGCTACAACAATACCCGTATAGGCTACATCAAAATTGAAAATTTGAAGGGATGCAGCCAATGTGTTGGCTTGTACAGAGTTGTAAATCCAACCATAGGTAATGCTGATTAAAATAGCGAATAAAACTGCTAGAAATTTGTTGTTAAGACCATAGCGGATATAGTAGGCAGGACCGCCGTAGAAACCGCCTTTGGCAACAGGTTCCTTGTAAATTTGAGCGAGTGTACTTTCAATAAAGCCAGTAGCAGCACCGATAAGGGCGATAACCCACATCCAGAACACGGCGCCAGGACCGCCGAGTACAACGGCGATAGCGATACCAGCGATGTTACCAACACCTACGCGAGATGCGGTACTAACGCAGAATGCTTGGAATGAGGATACATGGTTCTTTTCTGTTTTAGAACCAGCGCCAGACGCGACAAGGCGAACCATTTCCTTAAACATGCGGATTTGGACGGCACCAGTGGTCATTGTAAAGAAGAGACCAGCACCGATGAGAATAAAGATGATCAAGTAGTTCCACAGGTAGGTATTGACCGTGGAGACTGCATCATTGAGTAGAGCTTCCATAAAACTCACCTTTCTTTAATAACACTATAAAATTTGTATCTATTGTACCAAAAAATGAAACATTCTTCTATAGAATATAACAAACACGCATACATAAATACAATTTATATCTATGTATGCGTGTAGTATGTAGTCATCTAGGAGTTTCTAGTATTATATATCCTCTGTACTAAAGGACTTGGCATCCTCCATGCCTTGTAATAAGGTTTGTTCAGAATGTTCCATGTGGATACGCGCTAGTTTACGAGCTTGTACCGCGTTATGGGATGCGATGGCTTCGACCAAGAGGCGATGCTCTTCCCACGTTTTGCGTAACCGGCCTGGTTGGTTCATGGAAAAACTGCGGAATCGGTATGTTTGTTCGCGCAAGTTGTGGACGATGTCTGCTAAGCGTTCATTACGGGAAGCCTTGTAGAGGACCTCATGAAATGCTACGTCTGCGGCTACTACACTATCCATATCTTTGTTTTCCATGTGATCGCCGATTTCCACGAGCATGCGCTCTAACGTTTCTATTTCATCGCTTGTAATGCGCTCTGCTGCAAGACCAGCGGCTAATTCTTCAAGAGCGGAACGGATTTCGAATACTTGGGTAATATCCTTTAACGAAATATTTGCCACATAGGTACCGCGACGTGGAACCATTACGACGAATCCCTCAAGTTCGAGTTTGCGAATAGCTTCGCGGATAGGGGTTCTGCTCACACCGAGTTCTTCGGCGAGAGGAATTTCCATGAGGCGCTCGCCCGGTTTAAGGGTACCGTCCTGAATGGCCGAGCGTAATGTTTCACTCACTACTTCGCTTAATGGTTTATAGGCATCTAGACGTATAGGTTGCAATCGTTTTGTCATTGTACCTCCTCCTGTGTGCAGGTTTTTGTAATTAGTGAAAGCCAGTTATGACCAGCTTTTTTGATCTCTTCTTGTAAGGACAATGCTTGAGCCGGTTTTTCTAATAAGACAACCATGGTAGGGCCACTACCGGTCATGATGGTTGGATAGTCACGGCTCGTAAAGAACTCTTTACACGTAATCAGTTCGTCGTGATCAGGAAATAATAATTCTTCAAATGTATTAGCGCTATTTGTGAAAGCCCCATACATATCATTTTGTTCCAAATGGTGTAATACATTAGTAATTGTATCTGATGTGGCGTTGGACTGGCCGTTATAACGACCGTAGGCTACTGCAGTGGATACAGAAATTTCAGGTTTTACCAATAATAGCCAATGAGGTTCAGGTGATGGATGATAGACGAGTTCTTCGCCGCGACCTGTACCACGAGCAGTGCCACCTTTTAATAAGAATGGTACATCGGAGCCGAGTTTAGCACCTAATGTCAACAACTCATCCATGGTGAGGCGCAAATCCCAAAACTTATTGAGACCTAATAGCATCGCTGCTGCATCTGCGCTGCCACCGCCAAGACCTGCCGCTGCGGGTACGCGTTTCATGAGGTGAATAGCAGCGCCTGCCTTACAGCCTGTATATTTTTGTACTTCGCGCAATGCTTTTAATGCTAAATTGCGTTCATCATAGGGGATGAGATCTTGAATATATTGTGGTAACTCTGGTGCTACACCGGAGAATACAACAGAGTGATGTTTGGCAAAGTAGATAGAGTCCGCTAAACGAATAGACTGGAATATACTGTCGATATTGTGATATCCGTCATCGCGTTTACCAGTAATAGCAAGGCCGATATTAATTTTACTATGACCTAATTGTTCGATACTTTTTGACATAAAATCCTCGATGCGACATATGATTTGTACAAATTTCTATGCCATTCGTATATGAGATTAAAAATGATTGAAAATAAACATTAAGTAGTTTATGATGAAACTGTATATGTATGTAAATATATAGTGATAATGCTATATATTCAATTAATTAATTATAGAATATTTATAGTGAAATGGCAATTTAGGGAGGCCTATATGTGGTCTAAATATAAGGATGATATATATCAATGCATAATCGTTGCCATTGGCTGTGCTATTTTTGGCGCTGGCATCGACGCGTTTGTGTTACCGCACAAATTGGTGAGTACCGGAATTAGTGGTATTGGTCTTACACTCTATTACCTCACAGGACTTTCCGTCGGTACATGGAATGTGATTTTAAACATTCCTATATTTTGGGCGGCTTGGCATTGGCTGGGTAAGCGCGTTGTGGTCAATACCTTGTACGGTACCGTTATGTTGTCCTGGATGGTAGATGCCTTTGACTTCTTGCAATACAATATGGTCATTTCTGATCCATTGTTGAGTTCCATGATGGCTGGTATTACAACGGGGATAGGCCTTGGTATGGTGTATCGCGTTGGCGGTAATACGGGTGGTCTTGATCCGATAGCATTGATTGTTCGAAAATACTATGGACTTCAAATGGGCTCCATTAATAGCGTCATCAATACTGCTATCTTAGCAGCAGCAGTGTTTGTGGTTGGCTTAGAGGCCGTAGCGGTTACACTCGTATCGTTGTATGTATATACGATTATTACAAATAAGGTCGTCATTGGATTTAATCAACGAAAGGTGGCTTTCATCATTACCTATCGAACCTATGAGGTTTGTGATGCGGTTATTAGTAGGGTTGGCCGTGGTGCGACGATTATCAATGGTATCGGTGCTTATACTAGAACGCCGAAACAGATTGTAATGGTAGCTGTTAATTTACTACAAGTCAATAAATTAAAAGAAGTTATAGAAGAAGTGGATAATGAGGCTTTCATTCTTATCACAGATGCACAAGAGGTTATCGGCAAAGGATTCACTACGCCTGTCGTGCCGACGCCGATAGAAAATCTCGTCAAAGAATGTAAGGACAATGCTCATTATATAGAACACAAAGATTAGAATAAGGAGGCTAGCATGGCTCATGCATTAGCAGGAAAACCTGTTCAAGAACAAGATATTATAGATGTACAGACCATTGTAGATGCGTACTTTGATAATGTTCCAGATATGACAAATCCTACACAATTGGTTTCATTCGGTACATCTGGCCATCGTGGTACCTCCGTGGATGGTACATTTACAGACCTTCATGTGGCGGCTATTACACAAGCCATTTGTGATGGTCGTAAACAATTTGGTGCTACTGGGCCTATATTCGTAGGCCAAGATACGCATGCATTATCTCAGCCAGCGCTTGTGACCGTGCTTGAGGTATTAGCTGGTAATGGCGTTACAGCTATGGTAGATTGTGATATGGATTTCGTTCCAACTCCTTCTGTATCACGCGCTATTATTCGATACAATGAAGAACATGACGATAAGGCGGACGGTATCATTATTACACCATCTCACAACCCACCTGATAATGGCGGCATTAAATATAATACGATTATCGGTGGTCCTGCTGATACGGTAGTGACAAAATGGATTGAGATGCGTGCCAACGAGTATTTGACTGCCTATTGTGAAAGCGAGGACTTTAAGCGCATTAGCATAGATAATATTGAACCTACTGCACAAGTGCCATATGACTATAAAGGCTTATATGTGGAAGAATTAGGCGATGTTATTAATATGGAGGCCATTAAAGCGGCCGGTCCAAAGGTATTGGTGGACACATTAGGTGGTAGCGGTGCCAGCTATTGGAATGCTATCAAGGAACGATATGGTCTCGATCTAACCATCATTCATGATGATTATGATCCGACCTTTAGTTTTATGACTTACGACCATGATGGCAAAGTTCGTATGGACTGTTCTTCCACTTATGTGATGGCTTCGGTTATTAATCGAATCGGGGATTTTGATTTAGCAGTTGGCAATGACCCTGATTATGATCGTTATGGCATTGTAGTATCCAGTGGACTTATATCAGCTAATACCTTTTTAACATTAGCAGCTCGCTATTTATTTACCACGCGCGGATGGAAAAATAAAGGTGTTGGTAAGACTGTCGTATGCACTACTATGATTGATAAATGGGCTGCTGATGCTGAAACTCCTGTGTTTGAAGTACCTGTAGGCTTTAAATATTTTTCACAGCTTTTATTTGATGGAGCCATTGGCATAGGTGGTGAAGAAAGTGCGGGCGCTTCCTTCTTGAAAAAGGATGGCACTGTTTGGACTACCGATAAAGATGGTATGATTATGGCTTTGTTAAGTATGGAAATCATGGCCGTTATGGGAAAATCTGCACTAAAAATGGCTGACGAATTTGTTGAGGAGTTTGGAAATCCAAGTTTTGGCCGTATTGATGCACCATGCAAAAAAGAGCAAAAACAAATCCTAAAACAAATGAGTGCTGAATTAATTACTGCCACTACTGTTGATGGTGATCCCATCACGAATATTCGTACCACATCATTGTACAATGATATGCCAATCGATGGTGTACGCGTAGAAACTGATAAAGGCTGGTTCGTAGCTAGACCATCTGGTACAGAAGATTTATACAAAATTTATGGTGAAAGTTACAAAGGCGATTTAGGTCTTGTGGCACTACTCACTGCAGGTGAGGAAATTGTCAATGCTGCATTAAATGGCACCATAGAGACTGAATGAGTATTCTCATAAAGTTTTCACGCTCTTAATATGATATATGTGATATAATATATTAATATAGTTTATAGAATGAATGAATTTTCATTTACATAGTTTGTAGTGAGTCAGAAAAGGTGATTGTATGAAATTAGTAGTTACCGTAGTTGGTGTCGACCGTGTAGGTATCATTGCTGGTGTCAGCAGTATTTTGGCAGACCATAAGGTAAATATCTTATCTATTAACCAAACAATTCTAGATGGTTTGTTTAATATGATTATGATGTGTGAAACCGAAACTAACGACGTAAAAGATTTAACATCTATTCAAGATGCTTTATCCGAACTAGGTAAAACATTAGGCGTAGAAATTCGTGCGCAACATGCTGATATTTTCCTTAGTATGCACCGCGTAGGATAGGGAGGCGCACATGTTATCTATTGACAATATTCTTGAAACGAATCAGATGATTCATGATAACAAGCTCGATGTGCGTACCATTACAATGGGCATTAGCTTGTTAGAATGTGCATCTAGCTCTGGTAAAGAACTCTGCAATCGCATTTATGACCGTATTACTAAAGAAGCTGAACATTTGGTTAAAACCGGTGAGGACATTGAGCGTGAATTTGGTGTGCCTATCATCAATAAACGTATTTCTGTAACACCGATTTCCTTAGTGGCTGGTGGCAGTGATTTAACATCTTATGTACCAATTGCAGAAGCGCTTGACCGCGCAGCCAAAACTGTGGGTGTTAATTTTATCGGTGGTTTTTCTGCACTCGTTACGAAAGGTGAGACTAAAGCTGACCGTATTCTTATCGATTCTATTCCTGAAGCGTTAGCCACAACAGACATCGTTTGTAGTTCTGTTGGTGTTGGTTCCACTAAAACAGGTATCAACATGGATGCAGTTCGTGATATGGGCATTATCGTTAAAAAGACGGCTGACCTTACTAAAGATAATGATGCACTTGGTTGTGCTAAGCTCGTTATTTTCTGTAATCCTGTAGAAGATAATCCATTTATGGCAGGTGCTTTCTTCGGTGTAACCGAAGGTGATAGCGCTATTTCCGTAGGTGTATCTGGCCCAGGTGTTGTAAAACATGCTCTTGAAGCAGTGCGTGGTGAACCATTTGACGTTGTGGCCGAAACTATTAAACGTACGGCGTTCAAAATTACACGTGTTGGTCAATTGGTAGCGCAAGAGGCATCTCGTCGCCTTGGTAAACCATTTGGCATCATCGACTTGTCCTTGGCACCAACGCCTGCAGTAGGTGACTCCGTAGCTCATGTACTTGAAGAAATGGGCTTATCTTCTTGTGGTTGTCATGGCACTACAGCAGCATTAGCATTGTTAAACGATGCGGTGAAAAAAGGTGGCCTTATGGCATCCTCTCACGTAGGCGGTTTAAGTGGTGCTTTCATTCCGGTTTCTGAAGATGCAGGCATGATTGATGCTGTATCTTGCGGTAGTCTATCCCTTGATAAATTAGAAGCTATGACTTGTGTATGCTCCGTAGGTCTTGATATGATTGCTATTCCTGGCGATACATCAGCAGATACAATCTCTGCTATTATTGCCGATGAATCCGCTATTGGCATGATTAATAATAAAACAACAGCTGTACGCGTTATTCCTGTTCCTGGTAAAACCGTTGGCGAAGTTGTTGAATTTGGCGGCCTTCTTGGCTATGCTCCAATTATTGAAGTAAGCCCATACAGTGCGGCTGAGTTTATTGCTCGTGGCGGTCGTATTCCAGCACCTATTCGCAGCTTAACAAACTAAGTTGAAGCCTCGAATTTATTGAATTCGAGTTGTTGGAGGTGTACTTATGAGTGAGTATGTGCCTGATTATGTGTGGGCCTTTGTGTTGGCTCTCGTCATAACCTTTGCACTAACCCCCTTGGTTAAGCGATTTGCTGTTGCCGTAGGGGCCATTGATAAACCTGATGCTCGTAAAGTGCATCATGGTGCTATTCCCCGTCTTGGTGGATTGGCTATTTTTCTTGGTTATATGGGATCTGTGCTATTTAATAACAGTATTCCTCATGACCATAAATTATTCGGGTTCGTATTGGGTACTGTAATTTTAGTACTTGTTGGTATTTGGGACGATATCCGACAAATTGAACCGAAGACGAAATTGATGGGGCAAATTATTGCTGCCGCCATTCTTGTGGCCTATGATATTCGCGTAGACTTTATCAACCTCCCTTGGGGTGGTGTCGTTTATTTGAAGTATTGGGCCATTCCGTTGACCATATTCTGGATTGTAGGATTTACAAATATTGTCAATCTTATCGATGGGCTTGATGGCTTGGCAGCAGGGATTTCCTTTATCGCTTGTATTGCCGTATGTGCGATGACATTACAATTAGGTCAAATTGATTTAGCTTGTATCGCATTGGCTCTTGCAGGTGCTACGGTAGGTTTCTTGCGGTATAATTTTAATCCCGCTAAGATATTCATGGGGGATACTGGATCGATGCTCCTTGGCTATACTTTAGCAGCTATATCTGTTATGGGTACCGTTAAAACGGCAGCTACTATTGCTTTAGTTGTACCAGCTATCGTTCTTGGTTTACCTATATTAGATACATTGTTTGCTATCGTACGCCGTAAGATTAGTGGAAGACCTATCTTTAAACCCGATAAAGGTCATGTACACCATCGTTTGTTGGCACAAGGATTATCTCAAAAACAAGCAGTATTGATGATGTATGCCGTTACAGCTATCTTTGGTGGTGTTTCGGTTATCGTTGCAGAGGTTAATGCTTGGATTGGTTGTGTACTAGTCTTGGCCATTTTCCTATGTAGTATCTATGTGGCTCGTCGCTTGGGTGTTATTACACATAGTGATGCGGCGGGACATCCCTTACCACGCCCTACAATTGAACGTAGCGATTTAGATGAAACTATTTCGTTTGATCGCAAAGAATTGGCAAAAGCATTAGAGCATTCAGATGATGACTCTAAAAAAGAGTAACCAATGTAGGGGCGCATTGCGCCCCTTTTTTATTAGACTCTGTGGAGGATGAGTAAATGTTGAAAGTAATGACTATCTTTGGTACAAGACCAGAGGCAATCAAAATGGCTCCGCTAGTAAAAGCCTTAGAAGCGGCACCAGATATGGAGCCAATTGTAACTGTAACAGCACAACATAGAGATATGCTCGACCAAGTGTTGCGCCTGTTTGACATTACGCCTGATTATGATTTGAATATCATGAGCCAAGGTCAAACGTTGTATGATGTAACAAATCGTGCATTGATGGGATTAAAATCCGTTTTAGAAGAAGCAAAACCTGATGTCGTACTCGTTCATGGTGATACGACAACAACCTTTGCAGGTGCGTTGGCATCCTTTTACCAAGAAATCCCAGTAGGTCATGTAGAGGCAGGCCTTCGTACAGGTGATATTTACTCTCCATTCCCAGAAGAGATGAACCGCAAATTAACAGGTTCCTTGGCAACATATCATTTTGCACCTACCGCTAGTTCTGAAGCGAATTTAAAACGAGAAAATATTAATACAGAACACCTGTATGTAACAGGTAATACCGTAATTGATGCACTAGATACAACGGTAAAAGACAACTATGTATTCGATGATGCTGCTATTAATGCACTTGATCCTAATAAGCGCACAGTTCTTGTTACCACACATCGTCGTGAAAACCTCGGTGAACCTATGCGTCATGTATACCAAGCGATTCGTGACTTATTAAACGATTTTGACGATATTCAAGTGGTGTTCCCAGTACATAAAAATCCTAAGGTTCGTCAAGTGGTTCAAGAGGAATTAGGCGATGTGGATCGCGTAACGCTCATCGATCCTCTAGATTATGAACCGTTTGCAAACTTGATGGCTAAGTCCTACTTAATTCTTACAGATTCTGGCGGGATTCAAGAAGAGGCTCCGGCTCTTGGTAAACCGGTTCTCGTATTGCGCGATACTACAGAACGTCCAGAGGCTGTTGATGCTGGTACAGTTCGCCTTGTAGGTACTGATAAAGAGGCGGTATATAAAGCTGCTTATGAGCTATTACACGATGAAGCAGCCTATAAGACAATGTCAAATTCTGTTAACCCTTATGGTGATGGCAAGGCATCTGAACGTATTTTACAAGCGTTGCGTCATGAGTTCTTAGGCGATGCTAATCGACCAGATCGATTTGGTAAATAATATGGACAAGGATATGGTGAAAGCTCTGGCGATGGCAACATCGGCAGGGCTGACCCTGCTATTTTGTATCGGTGGATTTATCTGGATTGGATATAAACTGGATACATGGATGGATAGCATGCCACTATGCATGGTTATTCTCGGCTTAATCGGTGCCGTAACAGGCTTTTATATGTTATATAAACAGGTTAAATAGTGAGGTGTTTATGAATCAATATATTAAATTCATACGTCATGTGCTATGGGCCTGTTTTTTTGTTACCTTTTTAGGCCTACTCATCCAATACATTGTGGGCTGGAACCAGTATATGCTCGGCTGGTTATGGGGCATGTTGACCATGATGGTCTATTTAGTACTATTAGGTTTACACAGTAAAGGCTTGGCTTATGGGAACTCACATCAGGCAGTAGCCAAGGCTCGGCGTCAAATGATGTGGCGCTTGGCATTGATTGGTGCATTTGTAGTTATAGGCTTACAAATACCAGGTGTAAAAGTTGAGAGTTTATTCATTGCAATTGTACTTATACAGCCTGTTCTGTATATCGTATTTTGGCGATTAAGTAAGTAATAAAATTTATTACATTGGTAGATAAGGTTAAATCGCATGAAATAAGGGCTTAACATACTTCTAGTATAATTTTTAAATGCATAAAATGCATTTTTGATATGTAAAACACGAATTGTTTACTCCGGAAGTGTTGATTATATACCTATAAAGAGGTATGATAATACATAGATATATATTATATGGATATATATAAAATTTATATTGCTACCTGAGAAAGGGGTTGAGTCTGTGGAACTACATGCAGGTCACCATCAAGTAGTACAGTGGCTAGGATTATCGTTTAATATCGATACATTAATTGCCACCTGGATTACGATGGCGATCGTCATCATCATTTCCTTACTTGCTACGCGAAATCGAGCTTTAGTGCCTTCAGGTGTACAAAATGTAGTGGAAACTATATTAGAAGCATTGGAAGGTCAACTATCGCCAACGCTTGGCAAACACTGGCCGATGGTGAGTTCATTGTTATTCACATTCTTCTTATTTATCTTTGTTGGTAATGAACTTGGGTTGTTGCCAACGCTACATGCTGTTACATCGCCTACGGCGGATATTAATACAACAGCAGCACTCGCATTGTGCAGTAGCTTTATAGTTTGGGGAATGGGGATTAAAATTAAGGGCTTATCTTATTTTAATCATTTCTTACAGCCTTATAAGGCTATGCTAGTTCTAAACATATTTGAAGAAATAGCAAAACCTATCACATTAGCTTTCCGTCTATTTGGTAATATTGTAGCTGGCGAAATTTTATTGGAAATCCTTTATAATTTGCCTTGGTTCGTACCTGTACCATGGGTTTGGATTGCTTTTAGTTTATTTATTGGTATCATTCAAGCTTTTATTTTTACAGTTCTAACAGCCAACTATTTAGGCATGGCATTAAGTGAAGAACATTAATTTTAATGGAGGATTAATTATGGAAGTTCAAGGTTTATTCGCATTAGCTGCGGCAATCGCAGTAGGTTGTGGTGCTATCGCTGCAGGTATTGGTGACGGTATGGTAGCTAGTAAAGTTATTGAAGGTATTACACGTCAACCAGAATTACGCGGTCAATTAATGTCCACAATGTTCGTAGCTATCGGCTTAATCGAAGCTATGCCTATCATCGGCGTAGTAGTTGCTTTCATTTTATTGTTCAGATAATAGCGAGGAGGAACGACCTTGGTAGATTTAACACTAGGGACAATTCTTGCTCAAATGCTAAACTTTTTTATATTAGTTTGGATTTTAGCCCGTTTTGCATATAAACCTTTGGTTTCTATGATGCAAGAGCGTAAAGACCGCATTGCTAAGGATTTAGCAGATGCTCAAAATGCTCGTAATGAAGCGGAACAATTCAAAGCTGACTACGCTGCGCAAATTGCAAATGCTCGCCAAGAGGCTCAACAAATTGTTGAAAAAGCAGTGCAACAAGCAGAAGCGACTACGCGTGAACAATTGGCAGCAGCTCGTGAACAAATTGAACGTGAAAAAGAACGAGCTCGTCAAGATATCGTAAACGAACGTGATCGTGCTATGAATAATTTGCGCAATGAAGTTATTTCCTTATCCGTTGCAATGGCGACTAAGGTTGTGGCAAAAGATATGGACAGCGAAACTAATACAAAATTAATTGAAGACGCTATTGCGAAACTTGATAGTAAAACGATAGGGTTGTGATATTATGAGCACAGAAATTGTAGCAGATAAATACAGTTCAGCTATGTTAGAGCTAGCTCAAGAACAAGGTAATTTAGTAACTACAGAAGACAATCTTTTATATGTGGCCTCTGTTCTTAATGAACAACCAGAATTGGTAGGATTTATTAATAATCCTATTGTGGAAGCAGATGCAAAGATTTCTTTACTTGGAAAGGTCTTTGGTACTGCTGTAGAAAAGACAGTACTTCATTTCATGTATGTCATGGTTAAACGTGGCAGATATCGTTATTTGCAAGATACAATTAGAGCTTTCATAAAAAAATCTCGCGAAGCACGTGGCATTTTGGAAGCTGTTGTTACTGTAGCAGAACCGTTAACTGATACATTGCGTGATGATGTACAAGCTAAATTACAAGCGATGACCGGCAAAGAGGTTATTTTATCGGTACGTCAAGACCCTACGATTATGGGTGGTCTTATCATTCAAATCGGTGATAAACGCATTGATGGATCGATTGCACGTCGCTTAGACGAATTGAAAAAAACGTTAGTACGAACTGACTCTATTAGATTGGGGTGAATGGGTATATATGAAAATGAAGCCTGAAGAAATCACTGCTATAATCAAACAGCAGATTCAGGACTATGATGTTGACCTTAATGTCGATGACGTGGGTACTGTTCTCGACGTAGGGGATGGCATCGCCCATATTTATGGTCTTGAAAGAGCCATGGCCGGTGAATTGTTAGAATTACCACACGGCGTATATGGCTTGGTTTTGAACTTAGAATTAGACAATGTTGGTGCCGTACTACTTGGTGACGACTTCTTAATTAAAGAAGGCGATGAAGTACGCCGTACCGGCAAAATTATGGACGTACCAGTAGGGGATGCCCTTATTGGTCGTGTAGTTAATCCGTTGGGACAACCTATCGATGGTAAGGGTGCTATTCAAGCGACAGAACGTCGTCCTGTAGAACATCCAGCACCTGGTATTGCGGATCGTCAATCTGTAAACGAACCTTTGCAAACAGGCTTGAAAGCTATCGATGCGATGGTACCAATTGGCCGTGGTCAACGGGAGCTTATCATTGGTGACCGTGGTACAGGTAAAACAGCAATTGCTCTTGATACAATCATCAACCAAAAAGGTAAAGATGTTATCTGTATCTATGTAGCGATTGGTCAAAAAGAATCTACCGTAGCTCGTGTAGTACAAAAGTTAGAAGAAACTGGCGCATTGGATTATACAATCGTTGTTTCTGCTAGTGCTTCTACAGGGGCTCCATTACAATACATTGCTCCGTATGCAGGTGTTGCAATGGGCGAATATTTCATGTACAAAGGAAAACATGTACTCTGCGTATATGATGACTTAACAAAACAAGCGGCTGCATACCGTGCTATGTCTCTATTATTACGCCGTCCACCAGGGCGTGAAGCGTATCCAGGGGACGTATTCTACTTACACAGCCGTCTATTGGAACGTGCTGCGAAACTTTCACCAGAACTTGGTGGCGGTTCTATTACAGCATTACCAATCATTGAAACGCAAGCAGGTGACGTATCTGCTTATATCCCAACAAACGTAATTTCCATTACTGATGGTCAAATTTTCTTGGGCACAGATATGTTCTACTCCGGTATTCGTCCTGCTGTTGACGTAGGTTTGTCCGTATCTCGTGTAGGTGGTAGTGCGCAAACTAAAGCGATGAAACAAGTAGCTGGTCAATTGCGTTTGGACCTTGCTCAATATCGTGAATTGGCAGCATTCGCTCAGTTCGGTTCCGATCTTGATGCAGCTACAAAAGCACAACTAGACCGTGGTGAACGTTTGACTGAAATGTTAAAACAAGGTCAATATGAGCCAATGAGTGTAGCCGAAATGGTTATTAATCTATACGCTGGTACTAAGGGATACTTAGCTAGCATTCAAGTAGCTGATGTGTTGGCATTCGAAGCTGAATTATTGCGTTTTATTCGTGCAAATTATCCTGAAATTATCAGCAATATTGAAAGCACAAATAAACTTGATGAAACAACAGAAAACTTGTTGAAACAAGCTATTCCAGAATGTGTAGAAGCCTTTGGTGCTACACATACATTAGTTTCCCGTAAGGAGGCGTAATGTATGGCTAGTGCACAAGATTTGCGAAAGCGTATAAAGAGTGTTACTAATACGCAACAAATAACAAAAGCGATGAAGATGGTAGCTTCTGCTCGTCTTCGTAGGGCTCAAGCGAAAGCTGATGCAACGCGGCCATACGCAGAAAAAATAGGGCAAATCTTGCGTCATATCTCCACTAGTGATTTACGAGATTATGTAAGTCCTCTACTTGAAAGTAGACCTGTGAAACGAACTTGTTATATCGTTATCGGTGCTGACAAGGGCCTTGCAGGCGCCTACTCGTCTAATGTATTAAAATTGGCAATGGAACAAATCGGTCAAAAAACTACTGATGAATATTGCCTCATTACAGCTGGGCGAAAACCAAAGGATAGTTTGAAATCTCGTCACTATCACATTGATCAATCGTACAGTGGTTTTTCCGACAAACCGAGTTACGAACACGCGCGACATATTATGGATCATGCACTTTCATTATATGAACGTCATGAAGTTGACGAAGTTATCATGATTTATACGCGCTTTGTAAATTCTATGACGCAAATTGCACAGGCAGAGCGCATTCTACCGTTAGAGCAACCAGATGATGAAGTTAAGGGCGAAGAGTATGAATTTATGCCGGACCCTGCAGCAGTTCTGGATGCATTATTACCAAAATATTTAGAAATTACCGTATATAATGGATTGCTACAAGCGGCAGCTAGCGAATTAGGTGCTCGTATGACAGCTATGACGTCTGCTACTGATAATGCTGGGGATCTCATCAGTTCCTTAGGGCTTGAATATAACAAATTACGTCAATCCAGTATTACGAATGAAATTTCTGAAATTGTTGGCGGTGCTAATGCCTTGCAATAGATAAGGAGAGACCTCTTAATGAGTAATAATATTGGGAAAGTGGTGCAGGTCATCGGCCCAGTTGTAGACGTGCGTTTTGAAGCTGGTCATTTACCAGCTATCTATAACGCCATCCACATCTACCATGACCATAAAGCGCACGATAGACAAAAAATTGTAGTAGAAGTTATGCAACACTTAGGGGACGATATGGTTCGCTGCGTTGCTATGAGTTCTACTGATGGTATGACCCGTGGTATGGAAGCAGAAGATACTGGTGCTGCAATCTCCGTACCAGTTGGTGAAGGTGTATTGGGTCGTATCTTTAATGTGCTAGGGGAAACCGTAGACCATGATCCAGCTCCTGTAGTAGCTGATGAAATGTGGCCTATCCATCGTCCAGCACCTAAATTTGATGACCTTTCACCAGATACGCAAATCCTTGAAACGGGTATCAAAGTCGTAGACTTGATTGCACCATATGTAAAAGGTGGTAAAATCGGTTTGTTCGGCGGTGCCGGCGTAGGTAAAACCGTATTGATTATGGAATTGATTCACAATGTTGCAACAGAACATGGTGGCTATTCCGTATTCTCCGGCGTAGGTGAACGTACCCGTGAAGGTAATGACCTTTGGAACGAAATGAAGGAATCCGGCGTTATTAATAAAACAGCCTTGGTATATGGCCAAATGAATGAGCCACCTGGGGCTCGTATGCGCGTTGGTTTGACAGGCCTTACAATGGCTGAATATTTCCGTGATGTGAAGAAACAAGACGTGCTCTTATTTATCGATAACATCTTCCGTTTCATTCAAGCCGGCTCTGAAGTATCTGCCCTTTTAGGTCGTATGCCATCTGCCGTAGGTTATCAACCTACATTGGCAAATGACGTTGGGGCATTGCAAGAACGTATTACATCTACAAAAGAAGGTTCCATTACGTCTGTACAAGCCGTATACGTACCTGCCGATGACTTGACTGACCCTGCACCAGCAGCTACATTTGCTCACTTGGATGCAACAACAGTATTGTCCCGTTCCATTGCGGAACTTGGTATTTATCCTGCCGTAGATCCACTTGATTCTACAAGCCGTATTTTGGACCCTCATGTACTTGGGGATGAACATTATAATGTGGCTCGTGGCGTTCAAGAAGTATTGCAAAAATATCGCGACTTACAAGATATCATCGCAATCCTTGGTATGGAAGAATTATCTGATGAAGATAAGTTAACTGTATCTCGGGCTCGTAAAATTCAACGTTTCTTGAGTCAACCATTCTTCGTAGCGGAAGTATTTACTGGTTCTCCTGGTAAATATGTACCGTTACAAGAAACATTGCGTGGCTTTAAAGAAATCCTTGATGGTAAACATGATGATTTACCAGAAGGCGCATTCTACATGGTTGGTACCATTGATGAAGCCGTTGCAAAAGCAAAGGAAATGCAAGAGAAGGGGGAATAATCCATGGCGGAACCTATGACCCTAACGATAATAACACCTGATGCGATTGTATATGATGGTAAGGCTGACTTTTTCGTAGGACATGCTATCGATGGCGAATTTGGTGTATTGCCTAATCATGCACCTATGATTATCGCCCTTGATATGGCACCTCTACGTGTCGATAATCCTGATGGACAACAGCATACATTTGCTGTTTTCGGAGGTTTTGTTGAAATTGAACATAATAAGGTAAGCATTGTAACACCTAATTGTGAAAGTCCAGAAGCCATCGACATCGATCGTGCAAAACGAGCAAAAGAACGCGCTGAAGGCCGTTTGTCTAACCCTACACCTGATATAGATGTAGAGCGTGCTGAACTCGCCTTAGCTCGGGCATTACTTCGTTTAAAGGTAACACAACGCATATAGTAGTTATACATTGATATAGCCTTGGTAAATAAGGAGTACTCTCGTAGTACTCCTTATTTACTTGTATACGCAAAAAGGGTGTCACCCATGTGGGCGACACCCTTTTGCTGTTGCATTATTTTGAATTATAATACACTAACACCTTTTAAAGAGTAAGCTGTATTTTTAGGTTGTTCCACTTGGAATTCGTAGTCAGGAACAACTGGCATCTCTGCATTGATACCAGGAGCTTGATAACGATCTCGATCTGTTGGAACACGTTTATATGGTAATTGTTCAAGTAAATCTTTTATAACTTTATTCCATACGGATTTATGTGTTGGCATAGTCAAGGTATCATCGATTTGATTGAAACCACTACGGATGGTGTGAACCACACCTTCCTTGGTATCGTAGAAATAAATCATAGCAGATACCTTTGCTTGGATATGAATGTCATCGCTATCATCATGATAGTATTGACTGAGATAGGATGTTGGTAATTGTACATATATGTCTTGCATTGGGACCGGCATGATAACAATTTCAGAATGTTGTGATGCGGCCACTTCGGCTAAATCGACTGCTGTAATTTGCGTCAATGGTGTATTTGTACTTACCACAGCTGTGTCGTAGTAAGGATAGCGCAAGACATTTGCCACTGAATCAGATAGATATTTACCAAAGGCAGCTGTATTTTCGTTACGTAATGTTGTTGGTACTACAAGTGTTACCTTACGAGATGGGAAATTATCTAAATGACCATCGTAATTAGCTTTGCCAACGGTAGTAGGCGTGTTAGATGTGGTTGATGTAATTTGAATAGGCGACGTTTTTATGGTACCAGGATCTGGAATGATTTTTACTGGTGCTATTGGAATAGAACGGGCCTTGGTTGTTTGTGTATCAATATTTGCCGCATTAGCTATTGTGAAAGTTGAAACAAATGCTAAGGCGAGACAAAAACTGATACGCATGGTTGCTTCTCTTAAGTTCATATTCAGCTCTCCTTGATATAAATATAATCAAAACTATATGTTACAGTATACCATAGTTGTAATAAAAAAGAAGCAAGCCTCAGCTTGCTTCTTACTGTGGTGGACGATGACAGGATCGAACTGCCGACATCCTGCTTGTAAGGCAGGCGCTCTCCCAGCTGAGCTAATCGTCCATGTGGTGACCCGTCCGGGAATCGAACCCGGGATACCGCCGTGAAAGGGCGGTGTCTTAACCGCTTGACCAACGGGCCAATATTGGCTCCCCGAGTAGGACTCGAACCTACGACCGATCGGTTAACAGCCGATTGCTCTACCAACTGAGCTATCGAGGAATAATATAGTGATTATTATAAAGGAACATATCGATAATAGCAAGAGGAAATGTTATAAAAAGTTAAAAATTTTTAGCATATGCTATAACTAAAACACATAACAGAGATAGTTTAAGGAATGATAAAATAATTTGATGAGATAGTCATAAAAATCGATAATTGTATATATTGATGGAAAATCCAGCAATCAAGCGTATTTCTGAACATTTATTGACATTGATAAACAGGGGAGTTAGTAAATTAATTGTATTGAAGATAATCGTTATACATACTCATAATTAAAATCTTTCTACATAAAAATGATAGATAATCTCATTAAAGAAAGAAATATATTTTATGGTTGGAACACATATTGATTGGAAACGAAGCATATACAATAACAAAATGTGATATTTATTACAGTTATATAGCCTTTCACAAGAGTTAAGCTGGTATTTTTGAAATTATGAAAGTGCATAAAAAAGGTATAATTAATCATTGAAAAACATTATCAAATCGATAAATTTCATTGAGAAAACTGTATAGGTAAAGCGTTGAAAGGCCTTCTGTAGTGTGCTAGTATGGAGTCATAGAGTTAATCTTAGCTTAACACTTTGAGAATAAATGTATCTCATTGTATTAGAGTTAAATATCTAATTATTTTCCTGAGGAGGGATTATCTTGCGCGAGATTCAAGTATCTGAAATCACAAAAACAGTCCGTCAAATGTGTATGGACGCAGCTTACCACTTGCCAAAAGACATCTATGAAGGTTTGAAAAAAGGCCGTGAAACAGAAGAGTCTCCAGTTGGTTGCATCGTTCTCGATCAAATCATCAAAAATGCAGAAATTGCTGATGCTGAAGATCGTCCATACTGCCAAGATACTGGTATGACATTGGTATTCGTAGAAGTAGGTCAAGATGTACATTTTGTTGGTGGCGACCTTAAAGAAGCTATCAATGAAGGTGTTGCTCAAGGCTATGTAGAAGGTTACCTTCGTAAATCCGTTGTAGCAGAACCATTGTTCAACCGTAAAAACACTCAAAACAATACACCTGCAATCATCTACATCGATATCGTTCCTGGCGATAAAGTAGAAATCAACGTAGAACTTAAAGGTTTCGGTTCCGAAAACAAATCTGACGTAGCTATGTTGGTACCTGCAGATGGCGTTGAAGGCGTTAAAAATGCAGTTCTTGAAATCGTAAAACATGCTGGCCCTAACCCATGCCCTCCAATCGTACTTGGCGTTGGTATCGGTGGTACTATGGACCAAGCTGCTGTTATGTCTAAAAAAGCATTGCTTCGTGACATCAGCACACCTCACAAAGATCCAGAATATGCAAAATTGGAAGAAGAAATCTTGGAAATGGTTAATAAAACTGGTATCGGACCTCAATTGGGCGGTACTACAACTTGCCTAGGTGTAAACATCGAATGGGGTGCAACTCATATCGCTGGTCTTCCTGTTGCAGTAACTATTATGTGTCATGCTGCTCGTCATAAACACGTAGTACTTTAATCGATAGGAGGAAATTACAATGGCTGAAACAATTCGCATTAATACTGAAGAATATAATGAAGAATTTTCCCGTAAATTAAAAGTTGGTGATAGCGTACTTATCACTGGCAAAATTTACTCCGCTCGTGACGCTGCTCATAAAGTTATGACAGAAGCTTTAGCACGCGGTGAAAAATTACCAATCGATTGGACAAACAAATTCGTTTACTACTTAGGACCTACACCTGCAAAACCTGGTGACCCAATTGGTTCTGCTGGTCCTACAACTTCTGGTCGTATGGACGCTTACACACCAACAATGCTTGATCAAGGTATCAAAGGCATGATTGGTAAAGGTTCCCGTAAACCAGCAGTAGTAGAATCCATGAAGAAAAATGGTTGCACATACTTCGCAGCAGTTGGTGGCGCTGCAGCATTGATTGCAAAATCCATCAAAAAATACGAAGTACTTGCTTATGGTGAACTTGGTCCAGAAGCTTTGGCTGAATTAACAGTTGAAGATTTCCCTTGCATCGTAGTTGGCGATACTGAAGGTAACAACTTCTACGAACAAGGCCAAAAACCTTACAGAAAAATCTAATATCACCACTGAGTGATTGAAAGAGGCTTGCTTTAGCAAGCCTCTTTTTTGTATTTCAAACTAGTAATATATACAATAGATTAATTTATCATAAGAATTTCACGCATATGTCCTATAGTTTGGTCTATAAAAGACATATAATTTATGATAATATATTTATAGATTTGAATATTAAAAAGGGGCGATATCATGCATTCTATTGAAACAATTAGACAAGAAGTGCATACTGCTATGGAAGAACTCTTAACAGTAGCAAAGGTACACGAAGGACAGCTATTTGTAGTGGGATGTTCTACAAGTGAGATTTGTGGTAAAAAGATTGGCACTGATTCACATGAGGATGTAGCAGCTGTTGTATTTGACGAGATTTATAAAGCCGTTAGCGAACGAGGTTTATATCTGGCTGTACAATGTTGTGAACATATAAATAGAGCCCTTGTAATGGAACGTGAGGCTATGACTTGGGAAGAGGAATGTAATGTAGTTCCTCAATTGCATGCTGGCGGCGCTATGGCTATGACGGCGTATAACCGCTTTAAGGATCCTGTAATTGTTGAATTTATACAAGCAGATGCAGGGATTGATATAGGGGATACTTTCATCGGTATGCATATGAAACATGTAACTGTTCCTGTACGATTAAGTCTTAAGGAAATTGGGGAAGCGCATGTGACAGCTTGTCGTGTTCGCCCTAAGAGTATCGGCGGTAGCCGTGCGGTATATAATGACGCATTATTATAAGAGGAGAATGTAATGTCAACGTTTATCCCATATGTCGTATTGGCCGTTGTCGTACTTGGTTTCTTTGGAGTATGTTATGCGGTATTTAATAAAAGTGAAAGTAGTAGTGAAGCGCATTCTGTAAAATCAAAGCCTTCGAAAAAAACACGTCCAGGGCGTTTGTATGAACAAGAAAAGGTACATATAACACCTCGGGAAACGCATGATGGTGTTGACGTATACGAGGCTCATGTTGATGAACGGATACCTGTTAGTAAGGATGCTATTAAATTAGATAATTCTGTAGAACAACATAATTTTGAGAATTCTGTTGACGCTGAACCTATTATTGCCGAACCTATTGTTACAGAGCCTGCTGTTGTGGAACCTATTGATGAAGGGTCTGATACAGAAAAAACAATGGAAATTCCCGCAGTTGAATCTTCTACAGAGGATACTATTGCATTAGGCGAGTCTCCTGATGTGATGGACGAAACACGGTGCTTTGATGCTGATGCTACACAGATGTTTGGTAGTGAAAATGGTGAGGTAGTAAATCCACAAGGCCCATCTGCACTAGAAGAAACGCGCATGTTTAATGCTGATGAAATTAATGAACATTTATCCAACATAGAAGAGGATGAACCAGAACCAATTGGGCCATGGGCACAGGCCGCTCAAGAGGATAAACGCGTAGCCCTTGCTATTGAGCCATTTGCACATGCCTTTGGTGTCGTGCATGGTGATGCTATGCAGTTCGTAGCAGATATTACACGAGATGCATTAGCTGTTTTGGGCATTACGAAATTAAGTGAAGTTAAATTACTATTGCAAAATATCGTAATTCAAGAAGCATTATTGGCTATGCAAAAAGCCTATGCAGGCACGCCGACGACGTGGATGAAAACAGCTGCGCTAGAAGCCTTTTCCGATGTGGTTCAATCGCCTAAGTCGAGTACACCATACTTGGTAGCTTTTGATGCGTTGCGCGTTTTACCACATCTTACATTAGGACATTTTCAAGTGATGGCGTTAACATTATTATTACAATACTCTCGTAATTCTAATAACTATGGACGCATTCATTTCCAACATTATGTTGAAAAATACATCGAACCATTTATTTCTGATTTGCCTCATGACTCATCCTTTTATCGTCAGCTAGACTATTTACGTTGTACTCAGCAAGAACGTGAGTCAGTAACATTGACACAATTATTGAGTAATTCTTATCCATTTGTATTTAACTATCGTGGTTTTACAAAGGAAGAGTTGTTCCGTGCTACTGATGGCCGCGGCGTAGATCCACGATTTGTGGTGCGCAGCCTAAACTCTAATCTTTATAAATTGGCTGTCGTCGATGAATCATTGGCACAACGCTTCTTTAGAGAGGCTCGCATCTCTGATCCAATGGTGCAACGTGATCTCATAGCTTTGATGAAGAGTAAACCTACTGCATTTAGAGGGGAAGAGGCTCGTCAAATCATGGACGATATTAGTCCGGTTCTTTCTGATTTGGCTCGCGTCTATGATGAAAGCCCTATGTGTTCTATTTCTCTCACATTACTTGGTCTCTATTTAGGTCGAGCTCATGTGAAAGCAACCATTGGGGAAGAATTTGATTTATCTCATTGGTTCTAATTCTATACATATATACAATAAACCGCCTAAGGCTATGCCTAGGCGGTTTTGTGTTGCGTACACGCTGTATTTAATTGTTAAATCCAAATTCTACAATTTGTTGAGGGGCTAATAATGTAACATGACGGCCATTGATTTCAATGATGCCTTCATCACGCAATCTGCCAAGCTCGCGGCTTAATGCGGTACGTGAAACGTTGAGGGCTTCTGCCATTTGTTCACGATTATGAGGTAATACTAGTTTTTCACTATGTTGCATCGTATAGATGTCTGTAAGGTAAGCGTAAATTTTTTCACGCATCCCTTTCAATGTTAAATAGTGAACCTTTTTGGTAAGAAGTAATGCTTTTTCCGATAAATCTTCTAATAGATTGGAAAGGATTTTGGTTTGGCATTGATGGCAATCCGGTAATGTTTCGATAAATGTTTCTAGAGGAATAAACATAATCTTTGATGGCTTCAATGCTTTTATAGTGGCTGGCCAAAGAGGACGTTTACTAAACAATAAGGCTTCTCCAAACATAGAGGAGGCTTCTAGATTAGCCATGATGACCCGTTGACCTAGCACATTTTCGCGCGTGAGAAGGGCACTGCCTTCTAAAATAACACCAATCCCTTCCATAGGATCCCCAGATATGGCGATGAAATCATTCTTTTTATAAGTGTGAATGATGACCTTTGCATTATGTAGGTAACTAGTCAGTTCCGGTGTTCCTAATGTATTAAATAGGGGACAAGATGTTAAGACTGGTAAGTATTGTTTGATAATGTCATCAGAGAGAATTTGTTTTACCATGTGTGCCTCCTAATATAGTATAAGGCATTATTAGCCTAACATACCTATTATATGGTGTGATAATTTTAATAGGTAATCTGTAATGAGTATTGTATAATAATTATATGTGCTCTAGTGAGCCACCTGTTCCAAAAGGGGAGTCAGGAAATTTTTGAAAAAGTTTTTATTTGTTGCTCAAGCTACAGAAATTGTATCACCTTTACGTTATACTTTCAATGTAATCAATCAGATACCTGATAATTTATCAGTGTAATGTATAGGTTTTAAATTATCTAGCTTGAATGCGAGAAAGTCTCGCGAAGGAGGATTTTAAATGAGCATGTTCTGTTATCAATGCGAACAATCTGCAGCACCAGGCGGCTGTACTGTACAAGGTGTATGTGGTAAAACTGCACCAGTTGCTAACTTACAAGACGAATTAACTGCTGCTTTAGTTGGTTTAGCACGCGCTTTAGACGTAAAAGGCCAAACTAAAGAAGGCGTTGACTATTTAATGCGTGGTTTGTTCATGTGTGTAACAAACGTAAACTTCTCTGAAGACCGCGTTCAAGAATTCATCGACGAAGTAAACGCTTATCATGCAAAAATCGATAGCGCAGCACAAAACTTCGATTGGGAACAATTGTGGAAAGGTGAAGAAGATATCGTATCCCTTCGTTCCACATTATTGTTAGGTATGCGTGGTATGGCTGCTTATGCATGGCATGCTGCTCGTCTTGGTTTCCATGATGCTGATGTTGATGCATGGTTCATCAAAGGCTTGGTAGAATTCGCTAAAGATCACAGCGCTGAAGAATGGTTGAACTTGTTGATGGAATTCGGTCAAATCAACTTGAAATGCATGGCTATTCTTGATAAAGCAAACACTGAAACATATGGTACTCCAGTACCAACTACAGTACCTTTGACTGTAGAACCAGGTCCTTTCATCGTTGTAACTGGTCATGACCTTCACGATTTGAACCAATTGTTGGAACAAACTGATGGTAAAGGCGTAAACATCTATACTCATGGTGAAATGTTACCTTGCCACGCTTACCCTGAATTGAAAAAACATCCTCAATTGAAAGGTAACTTCGGTACTGCATGGCAAAACCAACAAAAAGAATTCGTTGACGTTCCTGGTGCATTCTTGTTCACTACAAACTGCATTATGCCACCAAAAGAAAACTACAAAGCTAATATCTTCACTACAGATATGGTAGGTTTCGACGGCTGTGCACACGTAGAAGAAAAAGCTGACGGCACAAAAGACTTCTCCGCTGTTATCGAACGTGCCATCGAATTGGGCGGCTACAAAGAAGCTCAAGAATTCACTGGCATTAACGGTGGTCACGAAGTAACTACTGGTTTCGGTCATGGCACAGTATTAGGTATTGCTGATAAAGTAATCGACGCTGTAAAAGCTGGCGCAATCAAACACTTCTTCTTAGTTGGTGGTTGTGACGGTGCTAAAGTAGGCCGTAACTACTACACAGAATTCGTAAAACAAACTCCAGATGATACTGTAGTATTGACATTGGCTTGTGGTAAATTCCGCTTCAACGACCTTAACATCGGTGAAATCGGTGGTATCCCTCGTATCCTTGATATGGGTCAATGTAACGATGCTTACTCCGCTATTCAAGTAGCAGTAGCTTTAGCTGGTGCATTTGAATGTGACGTAAACGACTTGCCATTAACATTGGTATTGTCCTGGTACGAACAAAAAGCGGTATGTATCTTGTTAACATTGTTGGCATTGGGTATCCGCAACATTTACATCGGACCTTCCTTGCCTAAATTCTTCTCCAGCAATGTATTGAACATTTTGGTAGAAAAATTCAACTTGCATCCAATTACAACTCCAGAAGCTGATATGAAAGCTATCTTGGGCTAATCGGATTAATACCTGATAACAGCGGCCCTAATCCCCTCTCTCTTATATGATTCGGGCTGTTGCTATATAAATTAGGCTATGCCATCTTCGGATGGTATAGCCTTTTTTGTCGTAATTATATACAATTGTATCAATGGAATATGTATACTTTACTTTATTAGATTAAGAGTGATGTGGGATTTGGAGGGATGCAGTAATGGAACTTCAAGAAAGAATTGATGCTTTAGATTTATGGGATGAGATGCCATACTCATTAGAGATTAAAGATTTTGGTAATACTGTTATATTAGTATCGGAATCTGCTGAAATTCGTTTTATTAATTGCGTAGAAATTTCAATTAAAAGTAGTCTTTTAGTTAAGAATGAATCCATGAAATTTCATAACTACCGTAATCATGAATATGATGTTCAGGATATTAGTGTAGAGCCGTGTGTTGTTACAATAGATGGAACCATGACTCATAATAAGAAAACGGTAACTCCAATCTTAAATGGAGTTAAGGCCAAAATTGATTTAACGGTTGTATGGATTGAACTAATTGCTGTTGATTTTATAATTTATACTAAGGAGCAAGAAGAAAAATTAATCCAATCTAAGTTTAGCTATAAAGATGTTATTAAAGAGTGGTAAATATGTTTGATAATCCTTGGTAGTTTTGTGAAGAAGCGTCTAGCCTGAGTGGATAAAAATGTCGCTAATGTGCATATAGACAAGCCTCGATATTGATTGCTATACTATAGATAAGAATTAGATTATATCTTTATTTATATATGCATAGAGGTTCATTATGAACAGTATTTTTGATATTATCGGCCCGGTTATGATTGGCCCATCTAGTTCGCATACCGCTGGTGCAGCACGGCTTGGCAAGATGGCTCGTTGTATATTTGGGAATACGCCGAAGAAGGTTGAAATGACCTTGTATGGGTCGTTTGCAAAAACATATAAAGGGCATGGTACAGATCGTGCCTTATTAGGTGGTTTATTAGGCTTTAAAGAGGATGATAAACGCATCCGCAATGCAAAGGAACTCGCTGATGAAGCAGGTTTAGACTATACTTTCATCGAATCACCACTCGATATAGGACATCCGAATGTAGTTAAGTTTGATTTATACGGCGACCATAATCGTCATATGTCCGTTGTAGGTCGTTCGATTGGTGGTGGTCAAATCATGATTACCGAGGTTGATGGCAATGATATGTCCATTACGGGCGATGAATTTACCCTTGTTGTATTCCATGAGGATAGACCTGGTGCAATTTCTCTCATTAGTCAGGCCTTGAGTGAATCGGATATCAACATTGCGTCCATGCGCGTGTTTAGAAAGGGTAAATACAAGGACGCGGTTATGGTAATTACTACAGATTCCGTTGTAAACCCTATTACAGTACAATTTATGCGTGAATGCCCAGGTATCCAAGATGTGATGACCTTTGAGGCCCTATAGGAGGATATGATGAGTTACGAATATGAAACGATAGCTGATATTATCCGCCTTAGCGAAGAGAATAACATATCTTTTGGTGATGTGGTAATGCGCAGTGAGCTAGAACAGTATGATCGTAGTGAAAAGGAAATCGTTAAAGAAATTAAGCATCGATTAAGTATTTTTGAGGCCTCCATTCACGATGGTATGCGTCATTTACAGCGGACTCAATCCAATATGTCTGGTGGTGATGCGGCTCGTTTAATGAAACGAAAACCATTATTCATGAGTGAAACTGCTTATAAGGCGATGTCTTATGCTATTGCGGTCAACGAAGCTAATGCGAAAATGTTCAGAATTGTGGCTTGCCCAACGGCAGGTTCTTGTGGCGTTATGCCTGGCGCCATTCAGGCCGTGGCTGAGCAATACAAACTAGATAGAGATGTCTTGGTGAAAGGATTCCTTGCCGCATCAGGCGTAGGGAATGTGGTTGCTAATCGCGCTTGTGTAGCCGGTGCGGTCGGTGGCTGTCAAGCTGAGATTGGTACAGCTGCATGTATGGCGGCAGCTGCCATTGTAGAAATGATGGGCGGTACTGCTCGTCAGGTCGGGCATGCCGTGTCATTGTGTATGAAAAATTTACTAGGCCTTGCGTGTGATCCTGTGGCAGGTCTTGTTGAGGTGCCCTGTGTGAAACGGAATGGCGTGTATGCCGTTCATGCCATTACAGCGGCTGAACTTGCTTTAGCTGGTATTGAAAGCCAAATTCCTACCGATGAGGTAATTGAGGCTATGAATAATATTGGCCGCGCTATGCCTGCAGCCCTTCGCGAAACAAGTGATGGTGGCTTAGCGGTTACTCAAACAGGTCTTGCCATAGCGGAGAAGGTTCGGTCACTATAATTACATATATACAAAAGGTTCACTATTATGAGCATAATCTGTAATGTGCTTATAGTATGTGAGCCTTTTTTCATAACCCTATTTGTAGTACAATAAAAAGATAAATAGAAGGGAGGGTAGATGTATGGAACAAGCTATACGTTTGCTGACAATTTTAGAAGAAGCGGGCTTTGAGGCTTTCATCATTGGCGGCGCTGTACGAGATATGCTTATGCATGTAAAGCCACACGATTTTGATATCGTTACATCTGCTCGACCTGAACAGGTCATCTCTGTTTTAGACGATGCGAATATTGAAACGACAGGCATGATAGGTAAATCCTTTGGCGTGGTAGTAGCTATTGTAGATGGAAAACATTATGAAGTGGCTACCTATCGCAAGGAACGGTATGGTGCAGATAGCCATCGTCCTGAAGAGGTCATCTATGCAGATACGTTGGAAGAAGATGTAAAACGTCGCGATTTTACCGTTAATGGTATGGCGATGAATCGCTATAAGGAGGTTATCGACCTCGTCGGTGGGCGCCGAGATATTAAGCATAAAGTGTTGCGCACTATCGGGAATCCAGAAGAACGTTTTCAAGAGGATGCACTGCGATTATTTAGAGCTTGTCGATTTATAGCCAAACTCGATTTTCTTCCTGATAAGGCCTTATTAGAGGCTATGCCTAAAGCGTTTCATCGTGTATCGGGGCTTTCACTAGAACGAGTACGAAATGAATTGGACCGTTTATTATTGGAACCAGCGGTAGCGAAGGGTCTAGATGTACTTGTCCAATCGCGCTTGGCAGAATGTTCGTGCCGCGTCGTTGAAAATGGGAAAGTTAATGAGGTTCCTATATTGCCAGAGCTGTACCACCTAGTGGGATTACCACAAGAGAAGGCGTTTCACGAATTTGACGGCTGGTATCATACATTGGCTGTCGTTTCGGAAACGGAACCTGATTTAACCATTCGTTGGGGCGCTCTATTACATGATGTGGCAAAGGGCATGCCTACCATTAGGCAAGTTATCAATGGACGCTATACCGATCGAGGCCATGATAATCTAGGCGCTCAGATGGCCTATGACCTATTGATTCGTCTCGGCTATAATAAGAAATTCGCCAGTCGCGTGTCGTGGATTGTGAAAAATCACATGCGTTTTCATTTCTTCGTGCAAAATGAAGAGGCGGATGAGAAAAAATGGATGCGCAAGGAAATTCGTAGTGGCGAGTTTAGAGACAGTCAAAGTATGCGTGAAGCTTGGTTGCAGTTGGCGAAGGTTTGTGCTGCTGATGTCCTTGGGTGTGGTAAGCCGTATTCCGTCACTGATGGTACATTGGCATTCGGGGAATGTATGGCTGATTTAAGTCTAGAAATGCCGGTGCACACAAAAGATTTGAATTATGACAAACGCGTTCTAGAAGCCTGTGGCGATAATGTAGCGAAAGGGTTACAATATTTGATGCAACAGGTGCAAAATGGTGTTGTTAACAATACGCCAGATGATTTATATGAAGCACTTATCCATAAGTTGCAGAGGTCATCAAAGTAATATATTGAGTGGGAGACCATAATGAATATTTCAGGGAATGATAATAAGCGAATTGAATATACGGTGCGCGTATTACTGTGCATTGCCGTTGTATTAGTGGGGCGCTTATTCTTTTTACAAATTATAGATAAGTCCGACTTGCAGGCGAAGAACTTGAGTCAAGTGCAAGTTGATAGAAAATTACAATCTCCACGCGGTACGATTTATGACCGCAATGGACGGCCATTGGCGATGAGTGTGGTTACGAAATCCTTATATGCGGATCCTAAGATGATTAAACAATCGCCTAGTGAAATCGCTGAGCTCATCGCACCGTATGTGACAATGTCAAAAGAAGACATTGTGAAATCATTACAAGAGGATACTGCATTCGTATGGATTGATCGTATGATGGAACCAGAAAAGTCAAAAGCTGTAGCCAAATTGATTGAGGATAAGAATTTAGAAGGTCTTAACTTTGTAGAAGAGTCTAAACGGTATTATCCTAATGGTAATTTGGCCGCACAAGTGCTCGGCTTTGTCGGTACCGATGATAAAGGTCTCGATGGTCTTGAAATGGTGCTAGATGATGAATTGAAGGGCGGTATCCAAAAAGAACTCGTTGCCACAGATAGAAAAGGGAATGCCATCTTTGGTTCCGTATTATCCAAATATTTACCTGATAAAGGTAAGAGTGTGACATTAACGATTGATGCAAGTATTCAATTTATAGCAGAACGTGCTCTTGATAAGGCCATGGAAGATACGGGTGCTAAACATGCCAGCGTTATTGTTATGGATCCTAAAACGGGTGAAATTTTGGCGATGGCGAACCGTCCAACCTATGATCCAAATCATTATAGTCAAGGTTCAGAGGAAGATTTTAAGAATATTGCAGTAACAAATTTGTATGAACCAGGTTCTACATTCAAGCCGATTATTGCATCTGCTGCATTGGCATCAGGTAAATGGAAACTAGACCAAGTGTATAATGACAAAGGTTCCTTTGCGGCCAATGGACATGTTATGCAAAACTGGAATGGTGAAGGCTATGGTCCTGTTCGATTGATCGATATTTTAAAGTTCTCCATCAATACAGGTATGGCAGAAATTGGTACCACTACAGGCGCGGATATATTATCTAAATATGTTCGTAACTATGGATTTGGTTCTAAAACAGGTATTGAATTGCCTGGTGAAGGCGATGGTATCTTATATAATCCAGATGATATGAGTAAGCTTGATGTAGCAACCATGTCCATCGGTCAAGGTATTGCGGTAACACCATTGCAAATGGTCCGTGCTTTTGGCGCTATAGCTAATGGTGGTAGTATGATGAAACCACATATTGTTAAATCTTATAGCAATATAAAAGGTGAAGTAACTAGTACTACTGACCCTGAAGTTGTGGGGCAACCAATACCAGAAGAAACGGCTAAAACGATTGCGGATATTCTTGAAAAAGAAGTATCTGAAGGTGGCGGTACTAAAGCGATGGTTGAAGGCTATCACTTTGGCGGTAAAACTGGTACGGCGCAAAAACTAGATACCAAACATGGCGGTTATCTCGACGGACAATACATTGCGTCCTTTATTGGCTTTGGCCCTGTAGAGGATCCAAAATTTGTAGTTCTTGTCGTTATTGATGACCCACAAAAGGGTTCTTATTATGGTAGTCAAATTGTAGCCCCAGTATTTAAGAATATCGTGTCTCAATTAGTGCGGTATTACCAAATGTCACCTTCCGTTAAGGATGGCGCTACTGTGGCGGCTGTACCAGCGGCCAAACTTCCAGCAGTAAAACCTAATGGTGATGGCAGTGTAGTATTGCCAGACTTTAGAGGCTATACATTTGGAGAGGTACGTGATTGGTTGCATACTGCGGGTTTATACTTTAAACCAGATGGTACTGGTAAGGCGATTTCACAGGAACAATTACCGGGAACCGTAGTATCTCCTGGTACACCTATTGTGGTTCAATTTAGTCATTAGTCGCAGGATAGGTAACTGCAACTATAGACAAAACGTTATATAATAGAATAAGAGAAAACTAAAGGTGCCTCTATAGGCACCTTTTTACATGAATTTATATAAGGTTTATCCTTGAGATAATGAATGGAGATATACATGATAGAATTACGTGGTAAAGCAGTGGCTGATGCACATAAAGAGATTTTACAAGAGAAGATGACCGGTCTAGAGTCCGGTACAATTACAATGGCTGTATTGCTCGTTGGTGATGATCATGGCGCTAACATGTACGCGGATTTCATGGAGAAAACGGCCAAAAATTTTGGCTATGGTTTCGTGCGTAAGCAACTACCAAGTACAGCTACGCATCAAGAGGTATACGATGCATTGATGGCTTTGAATAATGATGATGCGGTGCATGGCATATTGCCACTCATGCCGATGCCAAAACAAATTGATACGGAGCAATTAATCGATGCATTGAATCCTAAGAAGGACATCGATGGTCTTACTACCTATAACATCGGTCTTGTTACAGCTGGTAAAGGTGGTTTTGCACCTTGTACTGCGAAGGCATGCCTAGCAATCTTGGATCATTATGGTATTCCTTTAGAAGGTAAACATGTGGTCGTTGTTGGTCGTAGCCAAGTGATTGGCAAACCGGTAGCGTTGATGGTGCTTGAACGTCATGCTACGGTTTCTATTTGCCATTCTCGTACGGCTGATTTAGCAAACCATGTACAACAAGCTGATATCGTGATTGCTGCTGCGGGCCGAGCACATATGATTACAGCTAATATGGTGAAAGCTGGCGCTGTTGTTATCGATGTAGGCATTAATGAATTAGACGGAAAAACAGTAGGGGATGTTGATTATGAGGCGGTGAGCACGGTAGCTTCGGCTATCACACCTGTACCAGGTGGTGTGGGCTCTGTTACGACTACGATGATGTTAGAAGCTGTTTATGAGGCGTACCATGCACGAAATGTCAATCGCTGAGGGTATTTTAGATATTGCCTTAGAGACCATGAAAAACAATGATGCGTCTATCGTTCATTCTGTGCAACTCGATTTGGGGTTGATGAGTGGTGTAGAACCTGATGCACTCTTATTCTGCTGGGATGCCGTTACAAAGAAAACGCCGGCAGAGCATTCAAAAATCGATATTCATACGATTCCTATTAAAGGGCAATGCTTAGATTGTGATACGATATTTGATGTACAAGATTACAAATTCATCTGTCCTCATTGTGAAAGCCATTTTGTAAATACTATAGGTGGTCGCGAATTACAAGTGACATCTATTGACATAGATTGAGGTATATATGCAAGTAGAAGTAAAAACAAATGTGTTGGCGAAAAATGATGCCATTGCATCATCGTTACAACAAGTATTTAAAGAAAAAAATATATTTGTCTTTAATCTAATGGGCTCTCCAGGGGCCGGAAAGACCTCTTTGCTAGAAGCAACACTTCAAGATTTAGTTAAAGACTATAAATTAGCTGTTATCGAAGGTGATTTATTTACATCTAAGGATGCAGAACGTATTCATGCCCTAGGTGTGCCTGTTATACAAATTAATACCGTTGGAGGTTGCCATTTAGATGCTAATATGATTCAAGATGCTATAACTGATTTAGATCTTGATGAACTCGATATGATTATTATCGAGAATGTAGGTAATCTAGTATGCCCTGCTGAGTTCGATATTGGTGAGGCGATGAAGGTTACCGTTTTATCTGTTACAGAAGGTGAAGATAAGCCTTTGAAATATCCTCTTATTTTTAAGGAATCAAAAGCTATATTGCTCAATAAGATTGACTTATTGCCATATGTGCCATTCGATAAAGATAAAGCCATTAAAGATATTCGAAATTTAAATCCTCAAGGCTATATATTTGAAATTAGCTGTACTGCTAAGGATGGATTGGCGCCTTGGTTAACATGGATTAGAGAACAAATGGAGAAACGGTAATGAAACATATGTTATCTCGCACTGCATTGACGATGGCAGTGTTAAGTGCTTTAGGAACCGCATCAGTGGGGGCCGTTGATGCAGGACCAACAATACCGGAAGTAAAAAATGCTGTAACTGTTGTGAAAGCTCCTACTGCTAATGAATCTTCGAAAACAGGATGGCTAGCAGAACAGTTGGCTGTCACTGCTTTTGGTGACTCCTTACAGTATTGGCAAGCTGCTAGTGAGAATGATGGTGTTATGCCACAAGATTCAAAAAATAATTTAGCAGATATCGGGCGTTCCTATACTTCTAATAATTTACCAGCTCTTGGTGATGAGGATGATTATAGTCTGGCTCAAAAGCCTGACTCTGAAGAAGGTACAAGTATTGGCCCAGTCTATCGTATTGGTGATGTGTATGTACCTAGTCCATCGGCTCAAAAGACTGTGAAGGGTGTATTCACAACGTATCATGAAAAAGATATAGATATCACTGTGTATACCGGACCAGATAAATCGCGTTTAGTAGATAATCAGTTGCGTGGACAAGGTGCGACCTATTTATTCCCTGTTGGCACCATTACTAATCTTCATACGACTGATAAGGGCTTAGTTACAATTCGTGATATCGGCGTAGGCAGTTCCCGTATGGAAATGATCTTCTCTTATGGTAGCCCTAATGCGATGTGGCGGAATCAGACTGATGAGTCATATATCTTCTTATACGAAGGTCATTCCGAAAATTCATGGCCGGAAAAAAAGGAATTTCCTTCTTCCGTAGCGAATACAAATAATAATAGCCAATTACCAGAAACTATTCAAAATGGAAAATCCTATGTGGCTTTCACCATTAAAAATAATACGGTAGAGGCTGTTGATATTTTGGATGGTCAAGTATGGTCTCGATTTGGATTGCCTAAGGCGCCTATGTATTCCTTCCATGCCGGTCAGTTGACTGAGGATGACTTTGTACTACGCGGATTGCATTTGAATCAGCATTTTGTGAATGATGCAAATGGTGAATGGCGTACACAGGGAATGCTGTTTGGGTCTACGTTCATAGGCTATAATGAATATGGTGTTAGTGTTGACGGTAATTCGCTTATTAATCGCGTTTTATTAAATGTCTACACACCAACACGTCGTGGTATCGCTATGGGTGATACTAAATATTTATTGCTCTTTGTATATGGTATGCCGACACGTATTGCTGAATCTACAACTAGTACGGGAACGGCTACGGTATATGAATATAAAAATCCAAGGTCGAATAATTCCTATTTGCAGTTCGCCTTAGATGATAAAAACCAATATATCAAATCCGTTATGTTATCTGACCGTCCAGTTAAGTAGGAACGGTTACAGCGAGGAGGCAAGGGATATGGTTACAGTTCAAGATGTAAGAGAACGTTGGGAACAAATTCAAGGTGATGATGAACGCATATTGTTTATCGTTGGTGGTCCTGGTTCTGGTAAAAGTTTGTTAATTCGTGAATTATCTGAACAAAAAGGTTGGAAGTACTTAGAGGCAAAACAACTTATTGAAGAAGAGTTTTTATTAGTACCTCGTGATGAAAGACCACAACTTGCAGAAGAAGTAATTCGTCGTGCATTAAGTCGCAGTGATACAGAAGTTGTTCTTATCGATGGTATTAATGTATTGTTTGCACCGATATTAAATTTAAATCCTCTTGAACTATTAAAGACTATTAGTAAAACATATCCGATTGTTGTAGGTTGGCGTGGTCATCTCGAAGGTGATCAATTGTACTTAGAACACAATAATGATCCAAAACATGCGGTAGTGACAATCACTAAACCTGATCGTGTTATGGTTATTGATTAATAGAGTTATATTGATTGCTGAGGGCATTATATATTGCCATGAGTTATGACCGCATATAAAAGGCAGGTGATATCATGGACCAATATGTAATTGCCCTCATTTTAGGTGTTATAGAAGGTATAACAGAATGTATTCCTGTATCTAGTACAGGGCATATGATTATTATTGGGCATATGCTCAATTTTGAAGGCACACATGCTGATGTATTTGAAGTGTTTATTCAGATAGGTGCCATCCTTGCTATTTATACACATTATAGACGTACATTTAACGGCTTTTTGAAACGGAAAAATTGGATAAAAACACGCGGCGTATCTTTGCTACATATTAGTGCGGGCATGTTACCCGTATTAATGGCTGGATATCTATTGCAATACATTATAAAAGAGTATTTATTTGGACCAATTCCCGTTATAGTAGGCCTTATTATAGGTGCTATATTTATGATTTATGCGGAAAAAAGAACAGTATCTGGGCGATTGGTGGATTCTGTAAATAATTTGACTATATATCAATGCTTTCAAATTGGTCTATATCAAATGCTTTGTCTATGGCCTGGATTTTCGCGCTCTGGCGCAACCATTGCAGGGGGGATGCTTATCGGCTGTACACGGAGGGCCGCAGCTGATTTTTCGTTTATCATGGCTGTGCCTGTTATGATTATCGTGTGTGTGTATGATCTAGTGCGTGTCATACATGCATTGGAATTAAATGATATTATTATGTTTATCATTGGCACCGTTGTATCATATATAGTGGGATATATAACGGTAAAAGGTTTTTTGTGGTATCTAAATAGATCCTCGTTGGCGTCGTTTGGATATTATCGAATTATAGTTGCTATTCTAGCAATAATCTATTTATATATGTGAGTTTAGATGTGAGTTCCTATGAGGCAAAAATGAAGTTGGAAAAATTCTAAAAAAATACTTGCGTCAGAAAAACTTTCATGATATATTGATATAGCACTAAGGGTGACTGCGAAGAACGAACAAAACTTTCAAAAAAGTTTCAAAAAATTCTTGACACTTAGTGTGGCAGATGTTACAATACATCTTGTCGTAATGATGCTGGCGTAGCTCAATAGGTAGAGCAGCTGACTTGTAATCAGCAGGTTGTGGGTTCAATTCCTATCGCCAGCTCCATTTTATTTATGGAGGGATTCCCGAGCGGCCAAAGGGAGCAGACTGTAAATCTGCCGTCTTCGACTTCGAAGGTTCGAATCCTTCTCCCTCCACCATTTATAGCGGGGTGGAGCAGTTGGTAGCTCGTCGGGCTCATAACCCGAAGGTCGCAGGTTCAAGTCCTGTCCCCGCAACCATAATTTCACAGTGAAGTGAACGTTCATTGTGCTGGTGTAGCTCAGTCGGCAGAGCGTATCCTTGGTAAGGATAAGGTCACCGGTTCAATCCCGGTCACTAGCTCCATACATGGCGGCATAGCTCAGTTGGCTAGAGCAATCGGTTCATACCCGGTGTGTCCGCGGTTCAAATCCGTGTGCCGCCACCATTAAACCTCACATTGGTGGGGATTTTTTTGTATCTACTATAAAAATATAATTATAACTAATTACATCCCTCAAAATAGGATGTAATTTTTTGTTTATTGACATTTGTATATTATGGTATAATAATCTGTAGGAATGTATATTCCGTTGATTAAATTAGGTTATTATATTATAGTAATACTATAAAAGTATTTTGTTTTTGTGAAGGAGGATATAATCCTAATGGCAAAAGAAAAATTTGAACGTACGAAACCGCATGTTAACATTGGTACTATCGGTCACGTTGACCATGGTAAAACTACTTTGACTGCTGCAATCACTAAAGTATTGGCTGAAAAAGGCCAAGCTGATTTCCAAGATTACAGCATGATCGATAAAGCTCCAGAAGAACGTGAACGTGGTATCACAATCAACACTGCACACGTTGAATACGAAACTGAAAACCGTCACTATGCACACGTTGACTGCCCAGGCCATGCTGACTATGTTAAAAACATGATCACTGGTGCGGCTCAAATGGACGGCGCTATCTTGGTATGTTCCGCAGCTGACGGCCCTATGCCTCAAACTCGCGAACACATCTTGTTGGCTCGCCAAGTTGGTGTTCCTGCAATCGTAGTATTCTTGAACAAAGCTGACATGGTTGACGACGAAGAATTGATCGAATTAGTAGAAATGGAAGTTCGTGAACTTCTTTCCTCCTACGAATTCCCTGGCGACGAAGTACCTATCGTTGTAGGTTCCGCTTTGAAAGCTTTGGAAGGCGACGCTCAATATGTAGCTAAAATCGACGAATTGATGGCAGCTGTAGACTCCTACATCCCAACTCCAGTTCGTGATACTGACAAACCTTTCTTGATGCCTGTGGAAGACGTATTCACAATCACTGGTCGTGGTACAGTAGCAACTGGCCGTGTTGAACGTGGTCAAGTAAACGTAGGCGACACAGTAGAAGTTGTAGGCTTGAAAGAAAAAGCTGAACAATACGTTGTAACTGGTCTTGAAATGTTCCGTAAAACTTTGGATTCTGCAGTAGCAGGTGATAACGTTGGTGCGTTGCTTCGTGGTGTAGACCGCAAAGACATCGAACGTGGTCAAGTATTGGCTAAACCAGGTTCCATCAACCCACATACAAAATTCAAAGCAGAAGTATACGTATTGACTAAAGAAGAAGGTGGCCGTCATACTCCATTCTTCTCCAACTACCGTCCACAATTCTACTTCCGTACAACAGATGTAACAGGTGTTGTAAATCTTCCTGAAGGTGTAGAAATGTGTATGCCTGGCGATAACGTAACAATGAATATCGAATTGATTACTCCAATCGCTATCGAAGAAGGTCTTCGTTTCGCGATCCGCGAAGGTGGCCATACAGTAGGCGCTGGCGTTGTAACTGAAATCGAAGGTTAATTAGTAGCCTTTGTAATAAATAGGACTCCGTAAGGGGTCCTATTTTTGTGTAAAGTTCTAGACAAGGAATGCCATTATTTGTTATACTATCCCTGTCAGGTACATGTGCCTGGCTTTTTTGAGTTGCTCAAAATCTTGACATTGCTAGACACATATGATACTATTCATTAGTATGTAGTCGAGCGTTTTCGAGTACAAGAGACTTATTAGTAAATATAAAGCGAGGTGTGTCCGGATGCGTAATGCCATTACTTTAGCTTGCACAGATTGCAAACAACGTAATTACCAAACGAACAAGAATAAGAAAAACAATCCTGATCGTATTGAAATGATGAAATATTGCAAATTCTGCGGTAAACATACATTACACCGTGAAACAAAATAATTCTTATCATTCATTACCTGTTGATTTGAGGATGTGAACAAATGGCAAAGTCTAACTCAGCAGTACAACAACGTGGCGGATTTGGTAAATTCTTCCGCGGCGTAAAGGCTGAACTGAAAAAAGTAGTCTGGCCAACAAGAAAAGAGCTCATCAATTACACAATTGTTGTATTTTTGGTAACTATATTTATCGCGTTACTCATTTATGTATTTGATGCGATTTTTGCTCAACTTATTAATATGTTGTTGCGGATTGTTGGATAGGGGGCCATTACATGGAAGCAGATAAGAAGTGGTATGTAATTCATACCTATTCAGGCTACGAAAATAAAGTTAAAACCACTTTAGAACTTAAGGTTCAATCTATGGGTTTACAAGATGTTATTAGTCGAATTCTAGTACCTCTTGAAGATGAAATAGATGAAAAAGATGGGGTTAAAAAAGTAGTAAAACGTAAAATATTTCCTGGGTACGTATTGGTTGAAATGGAAGTTAACGACCGTTCTTGGTATGTTGTGCGCAACACACCAGGTGTAACAGGTTTCGTTGGCTCTGCCACTAAACCAGTTCCACTTTCTGATTCCGAAGTAGAACATATACTTAAGTCTCAGGGCTTGGATAAGAAACCAACAATCAACGTCGATGTAGAGGTTGGTGAAACGGTACGCATTACATCCGGTGCCTTTGAAGATAGACTAGGTGTTATTACCGAAATTAACCCTGAAAAAGGAACATTGAAACTCAATGTGGAAATGTTCAATCGAGATACAGAGGTAGAGGTAGAGTTTTCTCAAGTTGAAAAAGCTCTTTAATATATAAATATAACTCTAAAAGAGCAATCGATTTTGGTTGCAGTGGGAGGATGTTTATCCGTTACCACCACAGTAGAATCATAGGAGGTTTAATTACCCATGGCTAAGAAATTAGTTAAACAAGTAAAACTACAAATTGAAGCCGCTAAAGCTACTCCAGCACCACCAGTTGGTCCTGCATTAGGTCAAGCAGGCGTTAACATCGTTGCTTTCACAAAAGAATTCAACGAACGTACTGCTAAACAAGCTGGCTTGATTATTCCAGTAGTTATTAACGTATATGAAGATCGTAGCTTCGACTTCATCACTAAGACTCCACCAGCTGCAGTATTGTTGAAAAAAGCTGCAGGTATCCCAAAAGGATCTGGTGTACCTAACCGTGATAAAGTAGCTAAAGTAGGTCGCGATAAAGTTCGTGAAATTGCTGAATTGAAAATGCCTGACTTGAATGCTAATACCGTAGAACAAGGTATGCGCATGGTAGAAGGTACTGCTCGCAGCATGGGCATTGAAATCGTTGACTAATAAGCGTACGACTTGCGCATAAGCGCAAATCGGTGGGAGGGAATTCCCGTTTGACCACATAAGGAGGATATTATAATGGCAAAAGTAGGTAAGAAATACGCTGAAGCAGTAAAACTTATTGAAGCTGGTAAGTTCTACGAACCAGTTGAAGCAATTGAGTTAGTTAAGAAAACTGCAACTGCAAATTTCGATGAAACAGTTGAAATCGCTTTCAACTTGAATGTCGACCCTAAATACGCTGATCAACAAGTTCGTGGTGCAGTAGTATTGCCTCATGGTACTGGCAAAACTAAACGCGTTCTTGTGTTCGCTAAAGGCGACAACATTAAAGCAGCTGAAGAAGCTGGCGCAGATTTCGTAGGTTCTGAAGAGTTAGTAGCTAAAATCCAAGGTGGTTGGAGCGACTTCGACGTAGTAGTTGCTACACCAGACATGATGGGTCAAGTTGGCCGTCTTGGTAAAATCTTGGGTCCTAAAGGCTTGATGCCAAACCCTAAAGTTGGTACTGTAACTCCAGACGTTGCTCGTGCAGTAAACGAAATTAAAGCTGGTAAAATCGAATACCGTACTGATAAAGCAGGTATCATTTCTTGCTCCATCGGTAAAGCTTCTTTCGATGATGAAAAATTACTTGACAATTACCGTACAATCGTTGATACTATTATCAAGGCTAAACCTGTAGCAGCTAAAGGTCAATACATTAAATCTGTAACCTTATCCGCTACAATGGGCCCTGGTGTGCCTTTGAACGTGTTCAAATTGAGCAACGTAACCAAAGAGCAATAATCACATATGTCTCTTAGCTGTAGACGGCTGGTATGTATAATGGATGTAAATCCGCCCGCTGAGGCTGACACTAGAACAATCTAGGACTAGTTACGACCTCATCGCGTGCGATGAGGTCGTTTTTACGCTAAGATAGTACATAGAGCACCACAAAATCTATAAGGAGGTAATCTAATGGCTGTCACTGAATCAAAAAAAGCAATCGTTGCTCAAATGAAAGAAACTCTTTCTGAAGCAAAAGGTGCTGTATTGATTGGTTACTCTGGTTTGACTGTTGCGCAAGCAACTGATCTTCGTCGCAAAATGTTGGCTGAAGGTGTTGAATACAAAGTAATCAAAAATACTTTGACTCGCATTGCTGCAAACGAATTGAATCTTGAAGGTTTCTCTGAGCATTTAGAAGGTCCAACTGCATTGGCTACTTCTAAAGAAGATGCTGTTGCACCTGCTCGTGTAATCGAACAATTCATCAAAGCTACAGAACAAGAAGTTGTTACTGTAAAAGCTGGTATCGTTGAAGGCGAAGTTATGGACGCTGCAGGCGTTAAAGCAATCGCAAGCCTTCCAAACCGCGAAGGTATGCTTTCCATGTTGCTTTCCGTATTGCAAGCGCCTGTTCGCAATGTTGCATACGCTGTCAAAGCTGTTGCAGACGCTCAACCAGCAGAAGCTGCAGAATAATAATTTCTGTGAATTATTCATTGGTCGCTTAAGACCGATACAATAAACTATTTTATGGAGGAAAACTAAAATGGCATTGAACATTGAAAACATCGTTGCTGAATTAAAAGAAGCAACTATTCTTGAACTTAATGATCTTGTAAAAGCAATTGAAGAAGAATTTGGCGTAACTGCAGCAGCTCCTGTAGCTGTAGCAGCTGCTGGTGGTGCTGAAGGCGGCGCTGCTAAAGATTCCTTCGACGTAATCTTGAAAGATGCTGGCGCATCCAAAATCAACGTAATCAAAGTTGTTCGTGAAGCAACTGGTCTTGGCTTGAAAGAAGCTAAAGCTATCGTTGACGGCGCTCCTGCACCTGTAAAAGAAGGCGTAGCTACTGAAGCAGCTGAAGCTTTGAAAGCTCAATTGGAAGAAGCTGGCGCAACTGTAGAATTGAAATAATTCTAGCCATATTAAAGGCGTACCTAAAGGTACGCCTTTTTTGCGTTCTGATTACTGTGAAACGACTCTGTATAAACTTGATATTAAAAAGCGTGCCCCGAAGGACACGCTCTATTAAAATGAAATATTATCTTGTACTTTATATATGGTAGCTCCATTAGTTTTGCCCAATGGTTTTGTAATGACAGCTGCAGGTGAACTTTCAAAGTCTTTTATATTCCGATTAGGTACGATAACAATAGCATTTGATTCGTTTGGAAGTTGATCTAAAAACTCATCTTTGGTAATGGTAGGCATAATATTTCTGGCCTTAGCCCAGCGTTCGTCATCAGTCTTATTTAAATATACTTGTGTTGGTATATGTTTTGTATAATACACGACTGAAGTATAATATCCACCGTATACGAAAACAGGTTGATTTGTATTTTCTATATAAGATGTAAACTGAATACCAGATTGACTCGTTAATATGGGCGTCACAGAAATGGTGGTGGCCGAATATAGGGCTAGTATTGGAAGTAAAAATAGCAATGTGAGTTGTGAATATGTTCGTATGTAATGTCTAGCTATTTTAAAAACCAGAGCGCCTATGCTAACTATAATTATATAATCTAAGATATAGTCGTTAGCACTGACGGCTACGCCAATACCTAGAATGCATGTATATATGCCAAATGGTAGTGTTACTAAATAAGTACAATATTTAGATAGATTAGGGTTAAAGAGTAAATTGATAATTGCCTCACTACCCCATATGATACATGGAATAATTGCGGGGAGTGTATAGGTTAAATACTTGGTTGCTACAATAGAATAAAATAGCAATATAATAACAAACCATATACCGCCAAGTAGGTTGAATGATTCCTTCCAGTTCAGTTTCCGCAATTGATATATGACCACTGGTGTCCATGGCAATAAAGCAAGGGGCGTAATTATTAGATAGTAGTACCACACGTCGAATTTAGGGTGTTCGGATACGAGGGCACGACCTACATTTTGTAGACCAAGAAATCCACTAATAAAATCTTGGCCGTGAATAGAATACATTGCTATGTACCATGGACTAGCAATGGCGAAAAATAATACAATGCCTAGTGGTGTAAAGGCAATCTTTAAATTTCTTAGTAAACTTACCTCATCCTTATTGGCCTTAATATATTTTTGAAGGACCATAAACACTAATAATATGAGTCCTGGTAATAGTAATCCGATGGGTCCTTTTGTTAAGACTGCAAAGGCAGCTGCAATATAGGCTTTCATCATCGACGACTTATCATTGTTTGTAAAAGCTAGGTAAGCATAACCAAATATGGCAAGACTAAAGAAAAATAAAAAGCCATCTGTTATAACCGCATGTGATATATACCAAAATTGTAAGGTGCTCATCAAGAGGATGGCACTGGTTACTGCGACTGGGACGGACTGTTTGATACGGTATACCATGTGATACATGAGTGATACACTGGCCCCTGCAATTAATGTATTAGGGATGCGTGATACAAAATCTGATATACCGAACAATTTATAGCAGATCATAAGTGCCCAATATGTTAATGGTGGTTTATCATACCATACATGGTCGTAAATCATAGGTGAAATCCATGAATTGTGAGTTAACATGGTTATGGCACTTAATACATAGTTAGATTCTACTGGATCGGTAATCGGTATATAGGCATTATAAAAACCATAGCTTATGACTGTAATTAAAAACAGCGCTATAATTCGTGTTCGATGACTTATGTTAATTTTAAACACTCCTTTATGTTAATAGTATATGCTTATATTTTACTATAATTTGCAATGTTCAGATATATCATGAGATAAATTATATAGAATATTGTTTTTATGGAATACCTTAAATGACTTTTGTGTATACAAAATACATGTTATAATAAATTCAAAAGAAAGACCATTTTATACAATGTAATTTGAATGAGATACACATTCAGTGGAAAGAAGGATAGCAATGAGAAAAGAACATGATTTCCTAGGTGAATTAGAAGTAGCTGATGAGTTATATTATGGTGTACAAACGATTCGTGCGTTAGAAAACTTTCATATTACAGGAAAACATTTAGACCAAGATTTTATTAAAGCTTTAGCAATGGTAAAAAAGGCCTCCGCTTTGGCCAATATGAAAACAGGTCGCCTCAATGTATCTATTGGTAAAGCCATTGTTCAAGCCGCAGATGAAGTCATCGCCGGCGAATTTGCAAATCAATTTCCAGTCGACCCAATTCAAGGTGGTGCAGGTACTTCTGTGAATATGAACATGAATGAAGTATTAGCAAACCGCGCTTGTGAAATTTTGGGTCATCCAAAAGGATCGTATGATATTGTAAGTCCTAATAACCATTGTAATATGGCGCAATCTACCAATGATGCATTTCCAACGGCTATTAAGGTTTGTGCGATTTTGAAATCTAAACCTTTGCTTGAAGCGTTGCAACGCCTTGTGGATGAACTTGAGAAAAAGGCTGATGAGTATAGCGGAATTTTAAAAATGGGGCGCACTCATTTACAAGATGCGGTGCCTATTACATTAGGTCAAGAAATGGGTGCTTATGCATCAGGTGTTCGCCGTGGTATTAGACGTATTAAATCTGCTGTTGAAGGAGCACATGTTATCAATATGGGGGCTACTGCCGTTGGTACAGGCCTTAATGCAGAACCAAATTACATTCATGATGTAGCATACGAACTTAGCGAAGTCGTAGGCGAGCCATTCTATACTGCAGATAACTTGATTGATGCTACGAACAACACGGATATCTTTGCTGATATCTCTAGTGGTTTGAAGGTTACGGCTCTTGTATTGATTAAAATGGCCAACGATTTCCGTTTGATGGCATCTGGCCCTCGTTGTGGTATCGGGGAATTGAAATTACCTGCTCGTCAACCTGGTTCTTCCATTATGCCTGGTAAGGTAAATCCAGTTATCGCCGAAGTATTGAATCAAGTATGTTATCAAGTTATCGGTAACGATCTTACCATTTCTTTGGCTGTAGAAAATGGTCAATTTGAATTGAACGTAATGGAACCTGTATTGGCTTACAATTTGTTCAATAATCTTTGCTACCTTAAAAATGGTGTTAACACATTCGTTGATAAATTGCTTATCGATCTTGAAGTAGACCGTGAACAATGCGAATACTGGTTGAACCGCTCTGTTGGTATCGTAACTGCATTGTTGCCTCACCTTGGTTATGAAACCGCTTCTGCACTTGCAAAAGAAGCCTACACATCTGGTCGTGCTATTCGCGATATTATCCTAGAAAAAGGTTTATTGACCGAAGATGAAATCAATCATATTCTTTCTCCTAAAGAAATGACACGCCCTGGTATTGCCGGTGCTGATTTGTTGAAACACAAAGGAAATTAATTTTTATTAATGAACTTTGTCATATAATGTGAATAATACGTGAAAATGTGAAAGCTGTCAGCCTTTTGGTTGACAGCTTTTTTATATGATGATAGAATTATAAATTGCAAAAGTAGCATTTTCTACTTTTCCATGTAGAAGCTATAACTTACGTATTAAGGGTTTTCTTCCAAGGTTGTGCTTGGATAATGAACAGAGCAAGGTTATTTTTTAAATAAAAAAAGGCCTTGCTTATTTGGCGTTATTAAAGCAGGAAAACTGAGACCTGTAAGATGTCTTTTCTATGCCGTTATAGAAATATGGTGGACCAGTGTATTTGAAGGAGGGAAAGCACATATGTTCAAACCTGAACAGGTAGGCAAACGGACTCGTTATACATATGCAAAAATTAACGAAGTTATTAAGATGCCGCATTTGTTGGACATTCAGCGTAAATCGTACGAATGGTTCTTGGAGAGCGGTTTACAAAATATTTTCAACGATATTTCTCCGATTAAAGACAATTCAGGTAATTTAGTACTTTCTTTTGAAGGTTTTAGCTTAGGTGAGCCTAAGTATGATATTAATGAGTGCAAAAATCGTGATGCTACATACGCAGCACCACTTCGTGTAAATATCCGTTTAGTTAATAATGATCCTGAAAATATGGACATTAAAGAACAAGAAGTATTTATGGGTGATTTCCCATTGATGACGGATACAGGTACTTTCATTATCAATGGTGCAGAACGTGTTATCGTATCTCAACTAGTACGTTCCCCTGGCGTTTACTATGGTAAAGAAATCGATACCATGGGTAACCGTTTGTATGAATCTACAGTTATCCCAAATCGCGGTGCTTGGATTGAATTAGAAACAGATGCTAGCGAAGTTGTAGCCGTTCGTATCGACCGTAACCGTAAATTACCAGCTACTGTGCTTGTTCGTGCATTAGGTTGGGATACTAATGAAAGTATTCTTGATCTTTTCTGGAACGGTCAAACAGATGAAGATGGTTTACCAGTATATGATGAACGCATTGTTCGTACATTAGAAAAAGATACAACTCAATCTGCTGATGAAGCATTGGTAGAAATCTATAAAAAATTACGTCCAGGTGAACCTCCTACTGTAGAATCTGCTCGTAATTTATTCGATAATTTATTCTTCGATGCTCGCCGTTATGATTTAGCGCGCGTAGGTCGTTATAAATTAAATAAAAAATTAGGATGGCGTCAACGTATGTTGGGTCAAACATTGGCACAACCAATTGTTGATACTGAAACAGGTGAAGTCATCCTTGATGCAGGCGTACAAGTTGGGGAAGAACAACTTGATATCGTTGCTAAGAGTGGTGTATTTAGCGGCGAAGGTTTTGCTGAATTCTATATCACTAATCCAGATGGTGTAGTATCCAAAATCATTTGCAACAACTGCAATTTAGAATTTAACCATCGTACAGTTACAAGAGAAGATATGATTGCTAATATCTCTTACCTCTTGAACTTGATGGATGGTGCCGGTCATACAGATGATATCGACCATTTGGGTAACCGTCGTCTTCGTTGCGTAGGTGAATTGTTACAAAATCAATTCCGTATTGGCTTGACTCGTATGGAACGTGTTGTACGGGAACGCATGACAATTCAAGAAATTGAATCCATTACGCCTCAAGCGTTGATTAATATTCGTCCTGTTGTAGCAGCGATTAAAGAATTCTTTGGTTCCTCTCAGTTGTCTCAATTTATGGACCAAACAAACCCATTAGCAGAATTGACACATAAACGTCGTTTATCTGCCCTTGGACCTGGCGGCTTATCTCGTGAACGTGCAGGTTTCGAAGTTCGTGACGTGCACCACTCTCACTATGGCCGTATGTGTCCTATTGAAACACCAGAAGGTCCTAACATCGGTTTGATTAACTCCTTATCTAACTATGCGAAGGTTAATGAATTCGGTTTCATCGAGGCTCCATACCGTAAGGTTGAAAAAATTTACGGCGAAGGTGCTGACGCGGATAAGGTTGTAAAAGTACGCGTATCTGAAAGCGTTACTTATATGACTGCCGATGAAGAAGAAGGCATGACAATTGCCCAAGCGAACTCCCCTCTTGATGCAGACGGTTGTTTTGCTAATGACCATGTAGCATGTCGTCGTGGTCATGACGTATTAGAAGTAACACCTGATAAGGTTGATTACATGGACGTTAGTCCAAAAGAAGTTGTATCCATCGGTACAGCTATGATTCCATTCCTTGAAAACGATGATGCGAACCGTGCCTTGATGGGTGCGAACATGCAACGTCAAGCGGTGCCTTTGCTCCGTGCTCAAGCACCTTTAGTTGGTACAGGTATGGAATATACAGCGGCTACTGACTCTGGCGTTTGCGTATTGGCACGCGAAGCTGGTAAAGTCGTACGTTGCTGGGGTAATGAAATCCACGTTCTTCGCGATAGCGATGGTCGTGTTGATACATACCGTTTGAATAAATTCCTTCGTTCTAACCAATCCACATGCTTTAACCAAAAACCAATCGTTAATCGTGGTGACCATGTTGTAAAAGGCCAAGTATTGGCTGATGGTCCTGCTACTGATGGTGGTGAATTGGCTCTTGGCTTTAATGTTCTTGTAGCGTTCATGCCTTGGGAAGGTTATAACTACGAAGATGCTATCTTGCTTAGTGAAGAACTTTGCAAAGAAGATATCTATACATCCATTCATATTGAAGAATACGAATGTGATGCGCGCGACACTAAACTAGGTGCTGAAGAAATCACTCGTGAATTGCCTAATACTGGTGATGATACACTTAAAAATCTAGATGAAGATGGTATCATCTGCATCGGTGCAGAAGTACACCCTGGCGATATTCTCGTTGGTAAAGCTACACCAAAAGGTGAAACTGAATTAACACCAGAAGAACGTTTGTTACGTGCTATCTTTGGTGATAAAGAACGCGAAGTTCGCGATACATCTCTCCGTGTGCCTCATGGCGAATGTGGTAAGGTTGTCGACGTAAAAGTGTTCACTCGTGAAAATGGCGATGAGTTACAACCAGGTGTAAACAAACTTGTTCGCGTTTACATCGCTCAAAAACGTAAAATCCACGAAGGCGATAAAATGGCCGGCCGTCATGGTAACAAAGGTGTCGTTTCTCGCGTTATGAGAAAAGAAGATATGCCATTCCTTCCAGATGGTACTCCAGTACAAATTGTATTGAACCCATTGGGCGTACCTTCTCGTATGAACATTGGTCAGGTTCTTGAAACTCACTTAGGTTGGGCTGTTCAAGGCTTGGGCATGAAAATTAAGGCTACAGATCTTCATATTCAAAATGTATTAAAAGAAGCGCGTACTGATGAATCCTATTGGGAACAAATCGATGCAATTCGCAAATTATATGCTGAAATTGAAGAGTTAGAAGCTAAAGCGAAAGAAGATGTAACAGTAGCTCATTTTGATATTGATGAAAAAATCATCGATTTGAAATCTCAAATCTTAGGTCACGTAGAAGAAGCAGCTCAAAAGAAATTGACTGCACTTGGTGGCGAAGCTCGTTACAATGAATTAAAAGCGTTAGAATCTAAATACAATGCACTTCACATGGAATATTTCGGCACTGAAGAAGAAGCGCCTGAAATGGATCCAGCTCTTGTTGAAGAATTAGAACGCATCAACAAGGTACGTGCTACATTGAACCATATCGAAGAAGCTCGTGCTAAACGCGTTGAAATTCGCAAAGATTTGGAAAAATTAGGCTATGACTATGATACCTATGGTATGCCAAAACCGGATGTAGCTGGTATTCATATCGCTACACCTGTATTTGATGGTGCCCATGAAAAAGATGTATTCGAAACATTGGATATCGCTGGTCGCCCAGATGATGGTAAAACTGTATTGTACGATGGCCGTACCGGTGAACCTATGGATAACCGTGTAACGGTTGGTTACGTATACATGTTGAAACTTCACCATTTGGTTGATGATAAAATCCATGCGCGCTCTACAGGTCCGTACTCCCTTGTTACACAACAACCATTGGGTGGTAAAGCTCAATTTGGTGGCCAACGTTTCGGGGAAATGGAAGTTTGGGCCCTTGAAGCATATGGCGCAGCCTATACTCTTCAAGAACTATTAACTGTTAAGTCTGACGACGTTGTTGGTCGTGTTAAAGCATACGAAAAAATCGTTAAAGGCGAAAATATTCCTGAACCAGGTGTGCCTGAGTCCTTCAAAGTATTGCTCAAAGAACTTCAAAGTATCGGCCTTGATGTAAAAATCTTGAACGAAGATCAAGAAGAAGTTGTTATGAAAGAACTTGATGACGAAGATGAAGTGGTAGAAACTGGTATTGAAGATGTTATGGACGGCGATGCTGTTGAAACAGATGAAGTAACAGTTGTAGACCCAGAAGCAGAGGAAGAAGTATCTAATGGTGGCGATGATGATATTCTTAGCCAATTAGCATATCCAATTAGTGAATCCTCCGCAGATGAAGACTGATACTGAATATTAGGAAGGGAGCGATAGTAGTGCTAGACGTAAATGAATTTGATTCCATGCGAATCGGTTTAGCTTCTCCAGAGCAAATTTTAGAATGGTCTCATGGGGAAGTTAAAAAACCAGAAACAATTAACTACCGTACGTTAAAGCCAGAACGTGATGGTCTATTTTGCGAACGCATTTTTGGACCAACAAAGGACTGGGAATGTCACTGCGGTAAATATAAACGCATCCGCCATAAAGGCGTTGTCTGCGATAAATGTGGCGTAGAAGTAACACGTGCTAAAGTACGTCGTGAACGTATGGGCCATATCCAATTGGCTACACCTGTATCCCATATTTGGTACTTCAAGGGTATCCCATCTCGTATGGGCCTTATCCTTGATGTATCTCCACGTTCCTTGGAACGCGTATTGTATTTTGCTTCCTATATCGTAGTTGATCCTGCAGGTAGTCCATTGGCAAAACGCCAATTGTTATCTGAACAAGAATACCGTGAATACGAAGCTCAATTCAATGAAGAAGGATATACTATCGGTGGTAAATCCGTAGTTATCGAAACTGTGGCACAACGTAATGAACGTTTGGCTATCGTTCGTGAAGCACAACGTAAAGAACGTTATAATGCAGCACTTCGTGAAGATGCTACAATTCCAGAAGCTGATAAAGAATATGAAGAATTAACTCGTGAAGAACGTTACGAATTAGGTGCTACAGAAGAAATCTTATTCGTATGTATCGATATGGGTGCAGAAGCGGTAAAAGCATTATTATCTGAACTTGATTTAGAACAATTAAATGCTGAATTGCGCGAAGAGTTGAACACTGCAAGTGGTCAACGTAAAATCCGTGCCGTTCGCCGTCTTGAAGTAGTAGAAGCATTCCGTCAATCTGGCAACCGTCCAGAATGGATGATTATGGATGTCGTTCCTGTTATCCCACCTGAATTGCGCCCTATGGTTCAATTAGATGGTGGTCGCTTTGCTACATCTGACCTTAATGATTTGTATCGTCGTGTTATCAATCGTAACAACCGTTTGAAACGTTTGTTAGATTTAGGTGCTCCTGATATCATCGTGCGCAATGAAAAACGCATGTTGCAAGAAGCGGTTGATGCATTGATCGATAATGGTCGACGTGGCCGTCCTGTTACAGGTCCTGGCAACCGCCCATTAAAATCCTTGTCCGATATGCTTAAAGGTAAACAAGGTCGTTTCCGTCAAAACTTGCTCGGTAAACGTGTTGACTACTCCGGTCGTTCCGTTATCGTAGTAGGTCCAGAACTTAAAATGCATCAATGTGGTTTGCCTAAAGAAATGGCATTGGAATTGTTCAAGCCATTCGTTATGAAACGCTTGGTAGAACGTGGACAAGCATCCAATATTAAGGCTGCTAAGCGCCAAGTAGAACGCGTAGGTCCTGGTGTATGGGAATCCTTGGAAGAGGTTATCAAAGAACACCCAGTTCTCTTGAACCGTGCCCCTACATTGCATAGACTTGGTATTCAAGCTTTCGAACCAATCCTTTGGGAAGGCCGTGCTATCAAATTGCATCCATTAGTATGTACAGCCTTCAACGCCGACTTTGATGGTGACCAAATGGCTTGTCACTTACCATTGTCCGTAGAAGCTCAATCCGAAGCTCGTACATTGATGCTATCCGTTCATAATATCTTATCAACAAAAGATGGTAAGCCAGTTGCCGTTCCATCTCAAGATATGATTTTGGGTACTTATTACCTAACAGTTGTACGCGAAGATACTCGTGATAAAGCAAAAACATTTGCTACATATGACGAAGTAATGCTTGCTTACGATTCTCATGTTATCGGGTTGCAAGATATTTTATACATTCGCTTGCCTGAACACGGTCGCGTAGAAACTACAGCTGGTCGTTTGATCTTTAACAACGCTTTGTTCCCAGAATTATGGCAATATGAACAAAAAGAAGACGGTACTTACACATTGGGTAAGGTTATGGATAAGAAGACGGTTGGTAAACTTGTAGATCAATGTTTCCAATTATTCGGCAATGAAAAAACTGCTGAACTCTTAGACAGAATTAAATCCCTTGGTTACTCCTTTGCACGTCGTGCAGGTATGACAGTAGCTATTGCGGATATTAAAGTACCAGAAGAAAAATTCGATTTACTTGATACTGCAGAACAAGAAGTAGAAAAAGTATCTCGTCTATATCGCCGTGGTCTTATTACAGAAGAAGAACGTTATCGTAAAACAATCCAATTGTGGACAAAAGCAACAGAAGATGTTACTGATGCCATGATGGATAATATGGCGCGCGATAAAGATGGCTTCAACCCTGTATATATGATGGCTATCTCCGGTGCCCGTGGTAACAAACAACAAATTCGTCAGCTTGCTGGTATGCGTGGTTTGATGGCTGACCCATCTGGTCGTATCATCGACTTGCCAATCAAGGCAAACTTTAAAGAAGGTTTGACTGTATTGGATTACTTTACGTCCTCTCATGGTGCTCGTAAAGGTTTGGCCGATACAGCACTTCGTACTGCTGACTCTGGTTATTTGACTCGTCGTCTTGTTGACGTATCTCAAGACGTTATCGTTCGTGAGGACGATTGTGACGTTGTAGGTATCGATCTCGTTCGTGAACGCGCTCGTTTGGCTACATCTCCACGTCAAGCTCTTGAAATGTTGAAAGACAAATTGATTGGCCGCGTTCTCGATAAAGATGTAGTAAATGCTGAAACAGGTGAATTGGCTGTTCCTGCAGAAACTATTCTTGATGAACAAAGCTTAGCAGATATCGCAGATGCTGGTGTAACAGCTATCTCCTTGCGCGGTGCACATTTAGGCTCTGATAGTGATATTAACCATACTAATTTGGTACAAAAGATTCTTCTTGGTGAAAGCGACGATAGTATCCGTGCGACATTAAAAGAAACTATGGTTCAAAATATGTTGAACAAGGATACTGTGAATGCTATCGTGGACAGCAATGGCGTAGAAATCTACCCTGCTGATACACGCCTTACAGAAGAAGGTATCGAAGCAATTCTAAACTCTGATGTAAAAGAGGTACAAGTACGCAATAATGAAATCAACGGTATTGAAGTAGAAGCTATCGTTGAAGGTACGGGTATTATTGAACCATTGAAAGACCGTATCGTAGGTCGTATTGCAGCTGAAGAATTAATCAATAAGGAAACTGGTGAAGTTATCGTTCCATTGAATGGTGAAATTACTGAAGAACTTGCTGATGAAGTTGTAAAACATTACGATGTTGTTAAAATCCGTTCCGTATTGACTTGTCGCAGTCCTTATGGCGTATGTCGTAAGTGCTATGGTCGTGACCTTGGTACAGGTGACCAAGTTCAAGTCGGTGAAGCAGTTGGTATCATTGCGGCTCAATCCATCGGTGAACCTGGTACACAATTGACAATGCGTACATTCCATACAGGCGGTGTCGCAGGTGACGATATCACACAAGGTTTGCCTCGTGTTGAAGAATTGTTCGAAGCTCGCAAACCAAAACGTAATGCAATCATTGCTGAAAATGAAGGTGTAGTACGTGTTGTACCTAACGAAGGTAAAAAAGGTACTAATACTATCTTTATTACCGGTGAAGATGGTGTTGAACTCGATTACCTCATCCCTTATGGTTCACGCATTATCGTTAAAGACGGTGATGTTGTATCTTTGGGCGCACGTTTGACAGAAGGTTCCATTAATCCTCATGACATCATGCGTGTAATGGGCACACAAGCAACACAACGTTACCTCGTATACGAAGTACAAAAAGTATATAAATCTCAAGGTGTAGAAATCAACGATAAACACATTGAAGTTATTGTTCGTCAAATGCTTCATAAGGTTAAAATCGAAACTGCTGGCGATGCAGATATGCTTCCTGGCGACATGATTGATATCAACACATTTGATGAAGAAAATCGTCGTTTAACATTGAATGGCCGTGAAAATGCTACTGGTAAACGTACATTGTTGGGTATTACTAAAGCTGCATTGGCTACAGATTCCTTCTTGTCTGCTGCATCATTCCAAGAAACTACACGTGTTCTTACAGATGCTGCTATTAAGGGCAAAATCGATCCATTATTGGGTCTTAAGGAAAATGTTATCATCGGTAAATTGATTCCTGCCGGTACTGGTATGAGCCGTTACCGTAAAATTGAAGTAGTTAAAAAGGCTCCTGAAATTTTGGAATTAACTGATGACGGTGAAATCATAGAAGAATAAGGTTTTATAGCTTATAGCTATGATTAGAAAATAAAAGAGATATTCCTAGATTGGTATATAATTTAGGAATATCTCTTTTTTTATTATATCAATTTTGCATAACAAGACTGCGCTAATAGAATTGAATATGTATAAAGTGCATAAAAATAAGTGAAATTATCTGTATTTGTATAAAAAAACGAGAATACTTCATGTAATTCTTATAAATGATACACACGGATAGGTGTACATATTAAATACAGTGAAATAGCGGTTTTGAGTGTTAGAAAACCTTTGACATGCGTTTGAGTAATTGATATACTTACATAGTGCTTAGAGGGCAAGTGCGCCCTGAGCATAGTTTCGTAAGGAGAAGATGTAACCATGGACATTGCCCATTTGGCATCGGCGAACAAGACAATAGGTGCTAAGCAAACGATTAAATCAATTGCAAAAGGCTCTGTTAAGTTTGTGTTTCTCGGCTGCGATAGCGATAGCTACGTAGTAGATCCTGTACGGATGGCTTGCGTGGAACATAATATACCGTTCGACGATAAGCATACGATGGATGACCTTGGTCGTGCGTGCCGCATTAAGGTGCGGGCCACAGCGGTAGGCATCCTACGTTAATCTCGGTAATATCCGATGTAACAATTTGTTATGACGGATCAATTATAAATCTCAAATTTGGAAAGGAGGTGCCCAAATGCCAACAATTAATCAGCTAGTACGCAAAGGTCGCATGAGCTTGACTAAAAAATCTACAGCTCCAGCGCTTCAAGAATCTCCACAAAAACGTGGTGTATGTACTCGTGTGTACACAGCTACTCCAAAGAAACCAAACTCCGCGCTTCGTAAAGTTGCCCGTGTACGTTTGACAAACGCTATTGAAGTAACTGCTTACATTCCAGGCATTGGTCACAATTTACAAGAACACAGTGTTGTACTTATCAGAGGCGGTCGTGTAAAAGACCTTCCAGGTGTGCGTTATCACATCGTTCGTGGTGCATTGGATACAGCTGGCGTACAAAATCGTATGCAAAGTCGTTCCAAATACGGCGCGAAAAAAGCTAAAAAATAATTTTAGCCATTAAACGAATTTAACACACATCATTATAAAGGAGGAATTGAACATGCCAAGAAAAGGCCCTGTTCCGAAACGTGATGTACTTCCAGATCCGGTGTACAACAGCAAATTAGTAACACGTTTCATTAACAAAGTTATGTACGATGGCAAAAAAGGCATTGCTGAAACTATCGTATATGATGCATTTGAAATTATTCGTTCCAAAATGGGTCAAGACCCAATGGAAGTTTTTGATCAAGCATTGAAAAATGTTATGCCTGTACTTGAAGTACGTGCTCGCCGTATCGGTGGTGCGAACTACCAAGTGCCAGTTGAAGTTCGTGCTGATCGCCGTCAAACCCTCGGTATTCGTTGGGTTGTAAACTACGCTCGTCTTCGTGGTGAACGCACTATGAAAGAACGCTTAGCAGGCGAATTGATGGACGCTTTCAACAATGCAGGCGCTGCAATCAAGAAAAAAGAAGATACTCATAAAATGGCAGAAGCTAATAAAGCATTTGCTCATTATCGTTGGTAATAAGAGGTGACAACTGTGGCAAGAGAGTTTTCCCTAGCAAAAACTCGTAATATCGGTATCATGGCTCACATCGATGCTGGTAAAACAACAACTACAGAACGTATCCTCTACTATACAGGTATTGTTCACAAAATCGGCGAAGTACATGAAGGTGCTGCTACGATGGACTGGATGGCGCAAGAACAAGAACGTGGTATCACAATCACTTCTGCGGCGACAACATGTCACTGGAAAGATCATCGTATCAATATCATCGATACTCCTGGTCACGTTGACTTTACTGTAGAAGTAGAACGTTCTCTACGTGTACTTGATGGCTCCGTAGCGGTGTTCAGTGCTAAAGGTGGCGTTGAACCTCAATCCGAAACAGTATGGCGTCAAGCATCTAACTACGGCGTACCTCGTATCGCTTATGTAAATAAGATGGATACAGTGGGTGCTGACTTCTTCAACGTAGTTGATATGATGAAATCCCGTTTGGGTGCAAATTCCGTGGCTATCCAAGTGCCAATCGGCGCTGAAGATACTTTCGAAGGCATCATCGATTTGATGACTATGAAAGCGGAAATTTACAAATCCGATGACGGTAAAGAATATGAAATCACTGATATCCCAGCAGAATATCAAGAAGTAGCTGAAGCTCGTCGCGAAATGATGATTGATGCTATCGCTGAAACTGATGATGATATCATGATGAAATATTTGGAAGGTGAAGAAATCTCCATCGAAGAATTGAAAACAGCATTGCGTAAAGCAGTTATTGCTAACCAATTGTTCCCAGTTCTTTGTGGTTCTTCCTACAAAAACAAAGGTGTACAAATGTTGTTGGATGCTGTTGTAGATTACATGCCAGCTCCTATCGACATTCCAGCTATTAAAGGTGTAGTTCCTGGTACCGAAGAAGAAACAACTCGTCCTTCTTCCGATGAAGAGCCATTCTCCGCATTGGCATTCAAAATCATGGCTGACCCTTATGTTGGTAAATTAGCGTTCTTCCGTGTGTACTCTGGTACATTGGAATCCGGTTCCTACGTTTTCAACTCCACAAAAGGTAAGAAAGAACGTATTGGTCGTATCCTTCAAATGCACGCTAACACTCGTAAAGAAATCGACATGGTTTACGCTGGCGACATTGCTGCAGCTGTAGGCTTGAAAGATACTACTACTGGTGATACTCTTTGTGATGAAAAGAATCCTGTAATTCTTGAATCCATGGAGTTCCCTGAACCAGTTATCTCCGTTGCTGTTGAACCTAAAACAAAAGCTGACCAAGAAAAAATGGGTACAGCTCTTGCGCGTTTGGCAGAAGAAGATCCTACTTTCAAAGTTCGTACTGATGAAGAAACAGGTCAAACTATTATCTCCGGTATGGGCGAACTTCACTTGGATATCATCGTTGACCGTATGAACCGTGAATTCAAAGTAGAATGTAACGTAGGTAAACCTCAAGTAGCTTATCGCGAAACTATCCGTAAAGCTGTTAAAGCTGAAGGTAAATTCGTTCGTCAATCTGGTGGTCGTGGTCAATATGGTCACTGCTGGTTGGAATTAATTCCTCAAGAACCAGGTGCTGGCTTCGAATTTGAAAATAAGGTCGTAGGTGGTGCAATTCCTCGTGAATACATCGGACCTGTTGAAAATGGTGTTAAAGAAGCTATGGAATCCGGTGTTATCGCTGGTTATCCAATGGTTGACATCAAAGTTATCGTATTTGACGGCTCCTACCATGACGTTGACTCCAACGAAATGGCCTTCAAAATCGCTGGTTCCATGGGCTTTAAAGAAGGTGCTCGCAAAGCAGACCCTGCATTGCTTGAACCATATATGTCCGTAGAAGTAGACGTTCCTGAAGAATACATGGGCGACGTTATCGGTGACTTGAACTCCCGTCGTGGTCGCATGGACGGCATGGAAGCTCGTAATGGTAACCAACATATCAAAGCATATGTTCCATTGAGCGAAATGTTCGGTTACGCAACTGACCTTCGTTCTAAAACTCAAGGTCGCGGTAACTACTCTATGACATTCGATCATTACGAAGAAGTTCCTAAGAAAATTGCTGAAGAAATTCAAGCAAAGAAAAACGGTTAATCTTACATTAGATTAATAGAATTACTATTTTCCTCGGAGGATAATTTAAAATGGCTAAAGAAAAATTTGAACGTACGAAACCGCATGTTAATATCGGTACAATCGGTCACGTTGACCATGGTAAAACTACTTTGACTGCTGCAATTACAAAAGTATTGGCTGAAAAAGGCCAAGCTGAATTCCAAGATTACAGCAACATCGATAAAGCTCCAGAAGAACGTGAACGTGGTATCACAATCAACACTGCACACGTTGAGTATGAAACTGCTAACCGTCACTATGCACACGTTGACTGCCCAGGCCATGCTGACTATGTTAAAAACATGATCACTGGTGCGGCTCAAATGGACGGCGCTATCTTGGTATGTTCCGCAGCTGACGGCCCTATGCCTCAAACTCGCGAACACATCTTGTTGGCTCGCCAAGTTGGTGTTCCTGCAATCGTAGTATTCTTGAACAAAGCTGACATGGTTGACGACGAAGAATTGATCGAATTGGTTGAAATGGAAGTTCGTGAACTTCTTTCTTCCTACGAATTCCCTGGCGACGAAGTACCTATCGTTGTAGGTTCCGCTTTGAAAGCTTTGGAAGGCGATGCTAAATACGTAGCTAAAATCGACGAATTGATGGACGCTGTAGACTCCTACATCCCAACTCCAGTTCGTGATACTGACAAACCTTTCTTGATGCCTGTGGAAGACGTATTCACAATCACTGGTCGTGGTACAGTAGCAACTGGCCGTGTTGAACGTGGTCAAGTAAACGTAGGCGACACAGTAGAAGTTGTAGGCTTGAAAGAAAAAGCTGAACAATACGTTGTAACTGGTCTTGAAATGTTCCGCAAAACTTTGGATTCTGCAGTAGCAGGCGATAACGTAGGTGCATTGCTTCGTGGTGTTGACCGTAAAGACATCGAACGTGGTCAAGTATTGGCTAAACCAGGTTCCATCAAACCACACACAAAATTCAAAGCAGAAGTTTACGTATTGACTAAAGAAGAAGGTGGCCGTCATACTCCATTCTTCTCCAACTACCGTCCACAATTCTACTTCCGTACAACAGACGTAACAGGTGTTGTAAACCTTCCTGAAGGTGTAGAAATGTGTATGCCTGGCGATAACGTAACAATGAACATCGAATTGATTACTCCAATCGCTATCGAAGAAGGTCTTCGCTTCGCGATCCGCGAAGGTGGCCATACAGTAGGCGCTGGCGTTGTAACTGAAATCGAAGGTTAATTTAACCTTTTATGCTCATCGTAGTGATACGTTGGGCACAATATCCACGACATGTAAGAGCGGCATGTTCTGCCGCTCTCGTGTTGTGTTTTCAAACTATGAAGTAGAAGGTTGCCTCTGCGGAGGAGAATTTCTATGGAGCAGTTCATTCACGAAATGGACGACAGGAGGAATTATTAATAATGGCTAAACAGCAAAAAATCCGTATTCGCCTTAAGGCATACGACCACAAAGCTCTCGATCAAAGCGCTGCTAAGATCGTAGACACTGCAAAAAGAAATGGCGCTATGGTATCTGGTCCGATTCCATTGCCAACAGAAAAGAATATCTTCACGATTCTTCGTTCCGTACACGTTAACAAAGATTCTCGTGAACAATTCGAAATGCGTACACATAAACGCTTGATCGATATTCTTGAACCAAATTCGAAAACAGTAGATGCTATCACTCGTTTAGATTTACCAGCTGGTGTATCTATTGAAATAAAACTATAAGGAGGTGCGATAATGTCTAAAGCTATTTTGGGTAAAAAATTAGGAATGACACAAGTCTTCACAGCTGAAGGCCAATTAGTTCCTGTAACAGTAGTGGAAACTACCCCAAGCGTTGTAGTGCGCGTTAAGACTGTTGAAACAGACGGTTATGAAGCAGTACAAATTGGTTACGGTTCCATTAAAGAAAAACATTTAACAAAACCTGTAAAAGGTCAGTTCGACAAAGCTGGCGTAGCTCCAGTTAAATATCTTCGCGAAGTTCGCGTTGACAATGCAGCTGACTACACAGTAGGCCAAACTCTGGCAGCTGATATCTTCGCAGAAGGTGAATTGGTGGACGTAGTAGGTACAGGTAAAGGTAAGGGTTTTGCTGGCACAATTAAACGCCATAATTTCTCTCGTGGTCCTGAAACTCATGGCTCCAAATCTCACCGTGAACCTGGTTCCATCGGTCCTATGATCTCCGGTGGCGGCGGTAAGGTATACAAAGGTAAAAAACTCCCTGGACAAATGGGTGGTTACAGAGTTACCGTACAACGCTTATCCGTTGTGAAAGTTGATGCTGAACGTAACCTTTTATTGGTTAAAGGTGGTATCCCAGGCGCTAAAGGTAGCTTGGTTATGGTTCGCAACACGGTTAAACCTGTTAAATAATCATTTGTCGAAAGGAGGATTATGTAATGCCTACAGTAGCAACATATAATCAATCCGGCGTTAAAGTCGGTGAAATACAGTTAAACGATGCAGTATTCGGCGTTGAAGTAAACGAAGCCGTTATGCATCAAGCCGTAGTTCGTCAATTGTCTAACGAACGTCTCGGCACACATGCAACAAAAACTAGAGGTATGGTTCGTGGCGGCGGCCGCAAACCTTGGAAACAAAAAGGTACTGGTCGTGCACGTTCCGGTTCCAGCCGTTCCCCAATCTGGATTGGTGGCGGTACTACATTTGGTCCACAACCTCGCAGCTATTACAAAGCTATGCCTCGTAAGGCTAGACGTTTGGCAGTTAAATCTGCTCTTAGCGATAAGGTAAATAATAGCGAATTATACGTTTTGGAAGAAATCACATTAGCAGCTCCTAAAACAAAAGAAGTATTGAATATTATCAATAGCTTCAATGTTGGCGATGCAAAAGTATTGTTCATCACTGAAGGTGATGTAAATGTTGAACGTTCCGCTCGCAACATCCAAGGTGTTAAAGCATTGGCTTGCGAAGGTATGAACATTTTCGATCTTCTTCATTACGATAAGCTCTTCATTACTAAAGGCGCTGTCGCAAAAATTGAGGAGGTACTTGGATAATGCAATTACATGATGTACTAATCCGTCCGGTTATTACCGAAAAATCCACAAAGCTTATGGAAGAAAACAAATACACGTTCCGCGTGCCTTTGACTGCAAATAAAGTGCAAATCCGTCAAGCTGTTGAAAAAATCTTCAATGTAAAAGTAGAAAAAGTAGCTACTATTCGCGTATTAGGCAAAACTAAACGCATGGGTCGTACACAAGGTAAACGTAGCGATTACAAAAAAGCTATCGTAACTTTAAAAGCTGGCGAATCCATTACATTATTTGAAGGTGTCTAAGAGTCTAGTTGTAAGGAGGCCCACTAATGGCAATTAAATCATTTAAACCGTACTCCGCTGGTCGCCGGTTTATGACAGTATCCGCCTTCGACGAAATCACAGCAAGCAAACCAGAAAAATCTTTGTTGGCTAAGATTTCCCAAAAAGGTGGTCGTAATAATACTGGTAAAATGACAGTTCGTCACCAAGGTGGCGGTCATAAACGTCAATACCGTATCATTGACTTCAAACGTACTAAAGATAATATCCCAGCTAAAGTAGCAACAATCGAGTATGATCCTAACCGTTCTTCTCGTATCGCTTTACTTAACTACGCTGATGGTGAAAAACGTTATATTTTAGCTCCTAACGGCTTAAAAGTTGGTGACGTTGTATTCTCCGGTCCTGAATCCGATATTAAACCTGGTAACTGCTTACCATTGGCTAATATCCCAGACGGTACTCAAATCCACAACATCGAATTAAAAATCGGTAAAGGCGGTCAAATTGTTCGTTCCGCTGGTACATCCGCTCAATTGATGGGTAAAGATAATGGCTATGCTATTCTTCGTTTACCATCTGGCGAAATGCGCCGCGTACGTCAAGAATGCCGTGCAACTATTGGTGTTGTAGGCAACGCTGAACACAGCAACCTAGTAATTGGTAAAGCTGGTCGTCATCGTTGGATGGGCGTTCGTCCTGGTAACCGTGGTGTTGTAATGAACCCTTGTGACCATCCACATGGTGGTGGTGAAGGTAAATCTCCTGTTGGTCGTAAACATCCTGTTACACCTTGGGGCAAACCAGCACATGGTGTTAAAACTCGCGACAAGAAAAAAGCTTCTAACAGCTTAATCATTAAACGTCGTACAAAATAGGATAAAGGAAAGGAGATAAAATAGTGTCCAGATCTATTAAAAAAGGCCCTTTCGTAGCAGATCATTTGCTTAAGAAAGTTGATGCTTTAAACGAAACTAACGAAAAGAAAGTTGTAAAAACCTGGTCCCGTGCCTCTACTATTATCCCTAGTTTTGTAGGCCACACAATTGCTGTGCATGATGGTCGCAAACATGTACCTGTATTTATTACAGAAGATATGGTAGGTCATAAATTAGGTGAATTCGCTCCTACACGTACTTTCAAAGGTCACGGTAAGGACGAAAAATCTACAGGCAAAAAATAGGAGGAATAATTAATGGAAGCAAAAGCAATCGCTAGACATATCCGAATCGCGCCTCGTAAAATCCGTATCGTTGCTGATTTAGTGCGCGGTAAAAACATCGGCGAGGCATTTGCCATCTTGAAGTTCACTCCGAAAGTTGGCGCTGATGTAGTCGAAAAAGTTATGCGTTCCGCAATCGCAAATGCAGAACACAATTTTGATATGAATGTGGATAACTTATATGTATCCGAGATCTTCGTAGATCAAGGTCCTACATTGAAACGTATTCATCCTCGTTCCCGTGGACAAGCTTTCAAAATTTTGAAACGCACTAGCCACGTAACAGTAGTAGTTAAAGAAAGAGCTTAAGAAGGAGGGAAACAGAGTGGGTCAAAAAGTTAATCCACACGGTTTGCGTGTCGGTATCGTAAAAGATTGGGACGCAAAGTGGTATGCAGAAAAAGATTTCGCTGCTAATCTTCATGAAGACGTAAAAATTCGAAACTTCTTGAAAGAAACCCTTTTCATTGCTGGTATTTCCCGCATTGAAATCGAGCGTACAAATAAACGTATTAAATTGACTATCCACACTGCAAAACCAGGTATGGTTATCGGTCGTGGTGGTGCTGGTATCGAAGATATCAAAAAAGCAATGACTCGTTTCACTGATAAACAAGTTGACGTAAACATTGCAGAAATTAAACAAGCAGACATGGACGCAGTTCTTGTTGCAGAAAACATTGCTGGTCAATTGGAACGCCGTATCGGTTTCCGTCGTGCAATGAAACAAGCTGTTGGTCGTACAATGCGCTTAGGTGCAAAAGGTATCAAAATCATGGTAAGTGGTCGTCTTGGCGGCGCTGAAATCGCTCGTAGCGAATCCTACCGTGAAGGTTCTATTCCATTGCACACACTTCGTGCAAACATCGACTACGGTACTGCTGAAGCTCATACAACTTATGGTTGTATCGGCATTAAAGTATGGATTTACAAAGGTGAAGTTTTGCCAGAAGCGAAACAACCTGCTAAGAAGGAAGAAGGTGGCAAGTAATGCTTATTCCAAAGCGTGTAAAACATCGTAAGCAATTCCGCGGCCGTATGAAAGGTCGTGCTATGCGCGGTAATACAGTGTCTCATGGTGAGTTCGGCTTGGTAGCATGCGAACCATCTTGGATCACAAACCGTCAAATCGAAGCTGCTCGTATTGCTATGACTCGTTATATCAAACGTGGCGGTCAAGTATGGATTAAAATTTTCCCTGACAAACCAATTACAGCTAAACCAGCTGGTACTCGTATGGGTTCCGGTAAAGGTTCTCCTGAATACTGGGTAGCAGTAGTTAAACCAGGTCGTGTAATGTTTGAAATGGACGGCGTGCCAGAATCTGTAGCTCGTGAAGCTATGCGTCTTGCAAGCCATAAACTTCCAATCAAATGCAAATTTGTTGTTAAGGGTAAAGAATTGGGTGGTGACGTAAATGAAGGTTAATGACATTCGCAATATGAGCGCTGCCGAAATGGAACAAAAAGTTTCCGGTCTTAAGGAAGAGTTATTTAACCTCCGTTTTCAGCTTGCAACAGGTCAATTAGAGAATCCTATGCGCATTCGTGAAGTTAAGAAGACAATCGCTCGTATTAAAACTGTACAACGTGAAGTTGAACTTAAATCTGAAAACGCATAATGACAGATTTGTTAAAGTTTGAAAAGGAGGCTTAAAATCGTGGCAGAAGAAAGAAACGTACGTAAAGTCCGCGTAGGTAAAGTTGTTAGCGACAAAATGGAAAAAACTGTTGTTGTTGCTGTAGAACGTAAAGTACCTCACGCATTATATAATAAGCCAATGGTTAGCAATAAACGCTTCAAAGCTCATGATGAAAATAATGAGTGCCGCATTGGCGATACAGTTAAAATTGTAGAAACTCGTCCACTTTCTAAAGATAAATGTTGGAGAGTTGTTGAAATTCTTGAAAGACAAAAATAAGAGTGATGTAAGGAGGAATAGACGATGATCCAGCAACAAACAATTTTGAATGTTGCCGACAACACTGGTGCAAAACGTATTATGTGCATCCAAGTCATGGGCGGTTCTTATCGCAAATTCGGCAATATCGGTGACGTAATCGTTGCTTCTGTAAAAGATGCATCACCCGGTGGCGTTGTCAAGAAAGGCGACGTAGTCAAAGCTGTTATTGTTCGTTCTAAAAAAGGTATCCGCCGTCAAGACGGTTCCTATATCCGTTTCGATGAAAACGCAGCAGTAGTAATTAAAGACGATAAAACCCCTCGTGGTACTCGTATTTTCGGACCTGTAGCTAGAGAACTTCGTGAAAAAGACTTCATGAAAATCGTTTCCTTAGCTCCAGAAGTATTATAAGAAGGAGGAACGCAGCATATGGCTAAATTACAAATCAAAAAAGGCGATACAGTTGTTGTTATCTCCGGTAAAGATAAAGGTAAGCAAGGTACAGTAATTGCTACTGAACCTAAAAAAGAACGCGTATTTGTTGAAGGCGTAAACACTGTAAAACGTCACACAAAACCTTCTCAAGCTAACCCACAAGGCGGCATCGTTACTAAAGAAGCTGGTATCCATGTTTCTAACGTAATGATTGTTGACCCAGAAACTAAAACAGCTACTCGTATCAAAAAAGTTGAAGGTAAAGACGGTAAATTCGTTCGTGCAACTGTTAAATCCGGTACAGTACTTAAATAATCAGGAAAGGAGGAGCTACATAAATGTCTCGTTTATTTGAACAATACAACTCTGAAATTAAAAAGAGTATGCAAGAAAAATTCCAATACGGCAACGTAATGGAAATTCCTAAATTGGAAAAAATCGTTATCAACATCGGCGTTGGCGATGCTGTAGGCAATGCAAAAGCTTTAGAAGCTGCAGTTAATGACTTAACAATTATTGCTGGTCAAAAACCTGTAATCACAAAAGCTAAAAAATCTATTGCGAACTTTAAAGTTCGTGAAGGCATGGCGTTGGGTACAAAAGTTACTCTTCGTGGCGAACGCATGTATGAATTCCTTGATAAATTGATCAATGCGGCATTACCTCGTGTACGTGACTTCCGCGGTATCAGCGCAACTGCATTTGATGGCCGTGGTAACTACGCTTTGGGTCTTAAAGAACAGCTCATCTTCCCTGAAATCGAATATGATCAGGTAGAACGCGTTACTGGTATGGATATCATCGTAGTAACAAGTGCTAAAACAGATGAAGAAGCTCGTGAATTGTTGACTCAATTCGGTATGCCTTTTGAAAAATAATAGGAGGAACATATAGATGGCTAAAAAATCTATGATTGAACGCGAAAAGAAACGCGCTAAAATCGTTGAAAAATATGCAGCTAAACGTGCGGCGCTTAAAGCAGCAGGTGATTATGAAGGCTTGTCCAAATTACCAGCTAATGCATCCCCAACACGTTTGCACAATCGTTGCAACTTAACTGGTCGTCCTCACGGCTATATGCGTAAATTCGGTATCAGCCGTATTGCGTTCCGTGAATTGGCGTACAAAGGACAAATTCCTGGTGTTAAAAAAGCCAGCTGGTAATATTAGACGAGAGGAGGTTTTTAGATTATGGTAATGACCGATCCTATCGCGGATATGCTTACGCGCATCCGTAATGCAAATGCTGCACTTCACGAAACGGTAAACATTCCTGCATCTAGAATGAAAGCAGCAGTTCTTGAAATCCTTTTACAAGAAGGTTTCGTAAAGAACGTTGAAAAAGAAGAAAACACTTTAAAAGTAACTTTGAAATATGGTTCCAATAACGAAAAAGTTATTACAGGAATTAAACGTATTTCCAAACCAGGTTTACGTGTTTACGCGAAAAAGGAAGAACTTCCTCGTGTACTTGGTGGTTTGGGTATCGCAGTTATTTCTACATCCAAAGGCGTTATGAGCGACAAGCAAGCTCGTAAAGAAGGTCTTGGTGGCGAAGTAATCGCATACGTTTGGTAATAGTAGCAATAGGAGGTAGAAATAATGTCACGTATCGGTAGAATGCCTATCGAGATTCCTGCAGGCGTTACTGTTACATATGATAACCATCATATGAACGTAAAAGGTCCTAAAGGTGAATTATCTCGCGATTTGCATCCAGATATGATCATCACTGTAGAAGGTAACACAATCACAGTAGCTCGTCCTTCCGAAGATAAAGCTCATCGTGCCCTTCACGGTTTGACTCGCGCTCTTGTTGCTAATATGGTAACAGGCGTAGCAGAAGGATTTACAAAAACTCTTGAAATCAACGGTGTTGGTTACAGAGCGGCTAAACAAGGCAATAAATTGGCTCTTACACTTGGCTTCTCTCATCCGGTAGAGATGGAAGCTCCAGCTGGTATTACAATTGAAGTTCCAGCTCCTAACAAAATCGTTGTGTCTGGTGCAGACAAAGAAGTTGTAGGTGCAGTAGCAGCTGATATCCGTAAATGGAGAAAACCTGAACCTTACAAAGGTAAAGGTATCCGCTATGAAGGCGAAGTTGTTCGTCGTAAAGCTGGTAAAGCTGGTGCAAAAGGTAAATAGTAATATCATCTATATGAATGAAAGGAGTGAATATCTTGCCTCGTAAATCTAGTAGAAACATCGCTCGAGCAAAACGTCATCTTCGTATTCGCCGCCATATTTCTGGTACGGCAACTTGTCCACGTTTGAACGTATATCGCAGCTTGAGCAACATTTACGCTCAAGTTATCGATGACGTAGCAGGTACAACATTAGTAGCTGCTAGCTCTTTAGATAAAGATTTAAACTTATCCTATGGTGGTAACATTGCTGCTGCTAAAGCTGTTGGTGAAGCAGTTGCTAAAAAAGCTATCGCTAAAGGTATTGACACTGTAGTGTTTGACCGTGGTGGTTACATTTATCATGGTCGTGTAGCAGCACTTGCAGAAGGTGCTCGTGAAGCAGGCTTAAAATTCTAAGAAGGAGGAACTATAGACATGGCGAGAATTGACTACACCAGTCTTGATCTTAAAGAAAGAGTAGTATTCATCAACCGCGTAGCCAAAGTAGTTAAAGGCGGTCGTCGTTTTTCCTTCAGCGCACTTGTAGTTGTTGGTGATGGCAACGGTTATGTAGGCGTTGGCTTAGGTAAAGCTGCGGAAGTACCTGAAGCTATCCGCAAAGGTATCGATGATGCTAAGAAAAATATCGTAAACGTAGCAATTAAAAATGGTACAATCCCTCACACTGTAACAGGTGTATTCGGCGCAGGCCGCGTATTCTTGAAACCAGCTGCTGAAGGTACTGGCGTTATCGCTGGTGGCCCTGTTCGTGCCGTATTGGAATTAGTTGGTGTTCGTAACATCTTAACTAAATCTTTGGGCTCTTCTAACCCTAACAATATGGTTCGTGCTACTATTGAAGGTTTGAAAGATTTAAAACGTGCTAGCGAAGTTGCTGAACTTCGCGGTAAATCCGTTGAAGAAATCTATAACGCGTAATAAGGAGACAAGAAATGGCACAAGTTAAAGTAACATTAACAAGAAGCTTAATCGGTCGTCCTGAAGATCAACGCGCGACAGTTAAAGCTTTGGGCTTGAAAAAAACTAATTCTCAAGTCGTAAAAGAAGTAACACCTCAAATTCAAGGTATGCTTCACAAAGTTAGACATTTAGTAAAAGTTGAAGAAGTTTAATACTGATAAGGAGGTGCACTGAATGAAACTTCATGAATTACAACCAGCAGCTGGTTCCAAAAAAACTCGTACTCGTGTAGGCCGTGGTTTAGGTTCTGGCTTGGGTAAAACATCTGGTCGTGGTCAAAAAGGTCAAAACTCCCGTTCTGGCGGTGGCGTTCGTTCCGGTTTTGAAGGCGGCCAAATGCCTCTTTATCGTCGTTTACCAAAACGTGGTTTCAACAACGTTTTTGCTAAACAATATGCTGAAGTTAACGTAGAACAATTGAACCGTTTTGAAGACGGTGCAACAGTTGATCCAGTAGCTCTTATTGAAGCTGGTATTTTGAAAAACGTACGCGATGGCATCCGCATCTTAGGTAATGGTTCTTTGGAAACTAAAAACCTAACTGTTATTGCTAACGGCTTCACTAAATCTGCTGAAGAAAAAATCACAGCAGCAGGCGGAAAAGTAGAGGTGATCTAGTTTGCTAGATAGCCTCTCGAACATCTTTAAGATTACCGAGTTGCGTAATAAGATTTTGTACACATTGATGATGTTTGCCGTGTTTAGAGCCGGCATTCACATCCCTGTACCTGGTGTAGATGCATCTGTAATTGAATCTTTGTTTACATCCGGTAACCTATTCGGTCTATTAGACTTGTTTGCTGGTGGTGCGCTAAGTAAGTTCTCTATCTTTGCAATGAGTATTACACCTTACATTAATGCTTCCATCATCATGCAACTACTTCAAGCTGTAGTTCCACAGTTTGAAGCGTGGAGTAAAGATGGTGAAGAGGGCCGTAAAAAAATTGCGAAGGTAACTCGTTATGGTACGGTTGTTTTAGGTTTTGTCCAAGCCTTTGGCATGGCGTTTGCACTACGTGCAAATTCCGCTCTCGTAAATAATGATATCCTTAGTGTATTTGTTGTAGCTATCATCCTAACAGCAGGCACATGCTTATTGATGTGGATTGGCGAACAAATCACAGCATATGGCATTGGTAATGGTATTTCCTTGATTATCTTTGCTGGTATCGTAGCACGTTTACCAGATGGTCTTCAAACCATTTACCAATATATACAAACTGGAACAATTAACATGTTCCAAGCATTCTTATTTGCTGTAATTGCAATTGCAATGATTGCTGTTGTAGTAGCAGTTACGCAAGGCCAACGTCGTATTCCGATTCAATATGCTAAACGCGTAGTTGGTCGTAAAATGTACGGTGGTCACTCTACATTCTTGCCGTTGAAAGTCAATCAGGCAGGTGTAATTCCAATTATCTTTGCGTCATCTGTGTTGATGTTCCCTGTAACGATTGCGCAATTTATTGAAAACGATTTTGTTCATAAAATTGCGGATTTATTCACCTGGGGAACGCCGTTACAAACGGCATTGTATGCAATATTGATTTTTATCTTTACATACTTCTATACTGCAATCTCTATCAACATTACAGATATGGCAGATAATATGAAAAAATACGGTGGTTTTATCCCTGGTATTCGTGCGGGTAAACCTACTGCTGATTATGTGGATAACGTGATGACCAAGATTACATTGGCTGGTGCTGTATTCTTAGCTATCGTAGCTATCATACCGAATTTCCTCGGTACGATTACAGGCGTGCAAGGCGTATACTTTGGTGGTACAGCTCTCTTGATCGTTGTAGGTGTAGCACTTGATACAATGCAACAAATTGAGTCACTTATGGTAACACGCCACTATAAGGGCTTTGTAAAATAGGAGGGAAACAGAATGTATATTTTATTAATGGGACCTCCTGGTGCTGGTAAAGGCACACAGGCAGCTCGACTTATTGAAAAATACGGTATTCCCCAAATTTCAACAGGTGATATGTTCCGCGCTGCGATTAAGAACGAAACACCTCTTGGAGTTGAGGCTAAGAAATATATCGATGCTGGTCAATTGGTACCAGACAGTGTAACTGTTGGTATCGTACGTGATCGCTTGGTTAAAGATGACTGCAAATCTGGATTTATTCTTGATGGATTCCCAAGAACTACAGCGCAAGCTGTATCCTTGGATGCAATCTTAAAAGAATTAGGAATTTCTTTGGACGCTGTGCTTAACTTAAATGTTCCTTCTGAAGAACTTGTTAAACGCATTAGTGAACGAGCAGTTCTTGAAAATCGTGCTGATGATAACCCTGAAACAGTACAGAAACGTCTAGCTGTGTACGAAGAATCTACTAAACCATTAATTGATTACTATCGTAATAGCGGTTTGTATCAAGAAATTAATGGTTTACAAGATGTAGACGCAGTATTTGCTGACATCATTAAGGCTTTGGAGAAATAATCCATGATTATTTTGAAATCTGCCCATGAAATTGAATGTATCCGCAAGGCAAGCAAGCTTACAGCAGACACGTTGTCCTTGTTAGTAGAAAAGGCTAAACCTGGCATCACGACGCTTGAGTTAGATACAATTGCCGAAGAATATATTCGCAGCCACGGTGGTATACCAAGTTGTAAAGGGTACTATGGGTTCCCTGCTACAATCTGTGCTTCTATCAATGAAGAAGTTGTTCATGGTATTCCGAGCGCTAAGCGTAAGCTTAAAAATGGTGATGTCCTCAGTATTGATCTTGTAGCATCTATTGATGGATATCACGGCGATTCGGCTGTGACAATTCCAATTGGTCATGTCAAACCAGATGTGATGAAATTGTTAAAAGTAACAGAGGAAAGTCTGTTCAAGGGAATCGAACAAGTGAAAGTTGGCAACCATATCGGTGCTATCGGTCACGCTGTTCAAACGTATTGTGAGAAACATGGTTACGGTGTCGTTCGCGACTTCGTTGGTCATGGTTTAGGCCGTGAAATGCATGAAGATCCACAAATTCCAAACTATGGTAATCCGGACCACGGTCCTGTGATGAAACCAGGTATGGTATTGTGTATTGAACCAATGATTACATTAGGTTCCTATAAAGTTCGTGTGTTGGGTGATGACTGGACGGCAGTTACCATTGATGGTAAACCAGCTGCTCATTTCGAACATACAGTGGTTGTTACAGAAAACGGCCCTGAAATATTAACCATGCGTGATGAACCGCGGTTAATTAAATAAACAGGTAACCGGAGGAAAAAATATGTCAAAAGAAGACGTTATTGAGGTGGAAGGTACGGTAGTAGAAGCATTACCTAATGCTATGTTCCAAGTAGAATTGGAAAATGGTCATGTGGTATTAGCTCACGTGTCAGGTAAAATGCGTATGAATTTTATCCGTATTCTTCCTGGTGATAAAGTTACTATGGAACTGACACCATATGACTTAAATCGTGGTCGCATCACCTATCGCTTTAAATAAGCATAGGGTCCACAAAGGAGGTACTAATGAAGGTTCAACCATCAGTTAAAAAGATATGCGAAAAATGTAAAATCATTAAACGCAAAGGCCGCGTAATGGTTATTTGCGAAAATCCAAAACATAAACAAAAACAAGGATAATCTGATAGGAGGTGGAGATTTAAATGGCACGTATCGCCGGTGTAGATTTACCTCGTGATAAACGAGTGGAAATTGGTTTAACTTATATTTATGGTATTGGTCCTACTTTAGCAGATGAAATTCTAGCTAAAACTGGTATCAATCCTGACACACGTGTTCGCGATCTTTCTGAAGATGAAGTAGCGAAAATTCGTGAAGTGTTAGATGCTGATTATAAAGTAGAAGGTGACCTTCGTCGTGAAGAAGCACTTAACATTAAACGCTTGATTGAAATCAACTCCTATCGAGGCAAACGTCATCGTATGGGTTTACCACTTCGTGGTCAACGTACTAAAACGAATGCACGTACTCGCAAAGGTCCTAGAAAAGCAATTGCTGGTAAAAAGAAATAAGATAAAGGAGGGATAAAGCGTGGCTAAAAAAGTTGTTAGAACTAAAAGAAAAGAAAAGAAACATATTGAATCCGGTGCGGCTCATATTCGTTCTACATTCAATAACACTATCGTAACTTTGACAGATACAAACGGTAATGCGTTGTCTTGGGCTTCCGCTGGTGGCTTGGGCTTCCGTGGTTCTCGTAAATCCACTCCATTCGCTGCTCAAATGGCTGCTGAACAAGCTGCTAAAGCTGCAATGGAACATGGTCTTCGCACTGTTGAAGTATTTGTAAAAGGTCCTGGATCCGGCCGTGAAGCTGCAATCCGTGCTTTACAAGCTGCAGGTCTTGAAGTTACTTCCATTAAAGACGTAACTCCAATTCCTCACAATGGTTGTCGCCCTCCAAAACGCCGTCGTGTATAATAATAGACGGCTGTTTTGACGGCCGTGCTATAATTAAACTAAGAACGTGTGTTATATAGGAGGATGTTCCTGATGAGCGAAGAAAAGAAACTTAAAATCGAGAAAGTGGACATCGCCGAAGGCGGTCGCTATGGTAAATTCGTATGCGAACCATTGGATCGTGGCTATGGTATCACTCTCGGTAATAGCTTGCGCAGAATTTTGCTTTCATCCTTGGATGGGGCAGCTATCACCTCTATCAAAATTGATGGGGTTCTTCATGAATTCTCTACTATTCCTGGTATCCGCGAAGATGTTACGGATATCATCCTTAACTTAAAGCAATTGTGCATTAAGCTTGAAGAAGATGCAGAATGGCCATTGGAAGTTCACTTTGATTTCCAAAAGGATGGTGTATTAACAGCTGCTGATTTGGCTGAACAATTTCCACCAGAAGTAGAAGTATTGAATCCAGAGCTCGTGATTGCGACAATGGATGAAACAGCTCATTTAGTAATGGACGTAGTAATCGAACGTGGTAAGGGCTATGTTCCTTCCACTAAGAATAAAAAGGATACAGATGTTATCGGTTGCATTCCAATCGATTCCATCTTCTCCCCAATTCTTCGTGCTAAATACGAAGTGAGTGATGTTCGCGTAGGTAATGAAATGGACTTCGACAAACTTACATTAGAAGTTTGGACTGATGGTTCCATTACCGCTGCTGATGCAGTGGCAAAATCTGCTGCCATTATGATTGGTTATTTAGGGAACTTCACTAAATTAGCGCACTCTACAAGTGTTGTTGAATTAGACGATCAAAATCTTGAAGGCGATGTAGTTGATCCTACTCCTCAAGATGTTCAAGAAGATGACGGCCCAGCTAAGATTTCCATCGATGAATTGGAACTTTCTGTGCGTGCGTATAACTGCTTGAAACGTGCTGGTATCAACACAATTGCAGATTTGCTAGACAAAACCATTGATGACTTAGGAAAAGTTCGCAACTTAGGTAAAAAATCTATCGACGAAATCGCTGAAAAACTCAGCAACCACCCAGGTGGATTTAATCTTAAGCAAAAAGGCGAATAAGGAGGAAGACGAATGTACAGAAAATTAGGCCGCGATAGCTCCGCTCGTAAAGCGTTGTTCCGTAGCATGTTAACATCTTTCTTCCAATATGAGCGTATTGAAACTACTGAAGCTAAAGCGAAAGAACTTCGCTCTTTGGCTGATCAAATGGTAACTTTGGCTAAACGTGGTGATCTTCATGCACGTCGCCAAGTTCTTGCATACCTCATGGATGAAAGCGTAGTAAAAAAATTGTTTGATACAATTGCTCCAAAATATGCAGACCGTCAAGGTGGTTACACTCGTGTAATCAAAACTGGTCTTCGCAAAGGTGACGCTGCACCTTGCGCTATTATCGAGTTAGTTTAATCAAACTCATACGGTGTTGTAACTTCGGTTGCAACACCGTTTTTTTATTGTCAATTTTATGGTACAATCGACTAGTACAAATATCGTTATATAGTAGCAGTTATCGTAGTAATGGAAGATTAATTGTTAACTTTCACATAAAACGAAATTGACTAGAAAGATACGAGGCTATTCATGAAATCAAACGAAGCAATGATTGAGGTCAATCATTTAAGCCATTTATATGTTGATGAAAATGGTAATGACGTGCGTGCCCTGGATGATGTGAGTCTTACCATACGACGCGGCGAATTTGTGGCCATTATAGGTACTAATGGTAGTGGTAAAAGTACATTGGCTAAGCATTTTAATGTGTTATTGCAACCTACAGAGGGACATGTTGTCGTATGTGGTTTTGATACATTAGATGATGAACATATTTGGAATATTCGCCAACATGTGGGCATGGTATTCCAAAATCCAGACAATCAAATCGTAGCAGCTGTGGTAGAAGAGGATGTAGCATTTGGTCCAGAGAATTTGGGCGTACCTAGTGCTGAAATTCGTAAACGTGTTGATGATGCTTTGGCTGCAGTAAACATGACCGAATATGCGGAACATGGTCCACATTTACTATCTGGAGGTCAAAAGCAACGGATTGCCATTGCCGGCGTACTTGCTATGAAACCAGATTGTATCGTACTAGATGAACCTACTGCTATGTTGGATCCAAAAGGGCGTTTAGAGGTTCTTGAAACAATTCATAGACTTAATAAAGAAGAAGGTATTACCATTGTAATCATTACCCATTTTATGGAGGAAGCGGTAACCGCAGACCGTGTTGTGGTTATGAAAAATGGCGTTAAATTACAAGAGGGAACACCGCGTGAAATCTTTACTCAAGTGGATACGCTAAAAGATTTGGGCTTAGACGTACCTGTTGCAGCTGAGGTTGCATCGAAACTCATTCAAAAGGGCATAGATATCCCTAATGATATCATTACTAATGATGAACTTGGTGATGCATTAACGACGTACTATGCGAAGGAGGCACACTGATGGCTATTGTATTAGATAATATTACCTATACCTATGGTGTGGGTACTCCTTTTGAGAAAACTGCGTTGAAGGGCATCTCCGTAACCATTGAAAATGGTGAATTTCTTGGCATTATTGGACATACTGGATCGGGTAAATCTACATTTGTGCAACATCTCAACGGTTTATTGCATCCTACGACTGGTAAAGTGATGGTCAATGGTGTGGACGTAAGTGAAAAAACTGATGAAGCAAAACATATGCGTCATAAGGTAGGCATGGTATTCCAATATCCTGAACATCAACTTTTCGAGGAAACGATTGCCGAAGACATTGCATTTGGGCCAAAAAACTTAGGCCTTGATGCAGAAGAGGTAGATCGTCGAGTGCGTGAAGCTATGGCCTTTGTAGGTCTGGATTATGATACCTATGCTGAACGTTCTCCGTTTCATTTATCTGGCGGTCAAATGCGCCGTGTTGCCATAGCTGGTGTAGTGGCGATGGAACCGGATTTTCTTGTACTCGATGAACCTTCTGCAGGCCTTGATCCATTTGGGCGTGAAGAAATCTTTGATGAAATTATTAAACTACATAAGGAAAAGGATGTAACAGTCATCCTCGTATCTCATAATATGGAAGATATTTCACGCATGGCGAATCGTCTCATTGTATTAGATAAGGGTCAGATTGTACTGGATGGTAAACCGTTAGATATCTTTAATCATCATCGCCATGTATTACAACAGGTTGGCGTAGATGTGCCACCTGTGTCCGTATTGATCGAATCATTGCGGAACCGAGGCCTTGATGTATCAAACGAAGTATTAACCGTAGATGATGCTGTACAAGCTATTCTAGAAGGAGGTCAACATGTTAAATAATATTACAATTGGCCAATTCTTCCCTGGTAACTCGTTATTACATCGCATGGATCCACGGGCAAAAATTATAGGCACTACTATTTTCGTTGTTGCCATATTCTTGGCGAACACACCATTGGCATATGGCATCGTGGCGGCTTTCACCATTGGAGCTATGTTATTATCTCGTCTGCCATTACGTTTGATGTGGAATGCGATAAAACCATTATGGATTATCATTGTATTCACAATGGGGATTCATATTTTTACAACTCCTGGTAATAGCATCATCTCCTATGGCATCATTAATATTACGGATAATGGACTTGCTATGGGCTTGCAAATGGCGGCACGATTGGTATTCTTAATCTTATTCTCGTCATTGCTAACCTATACGACATCACCTATACGGCTGACAGATGGCATTGAACATTTACTAAACCCATTCCGCCGCATCGGTGTGCCGGCTCATGAACTAGCTATGATGATGACCATTGCATTGCGTTTTATTCCTACCTTGCTTGATGAAACGGATCGTATTATGAAGGCCCAATCGGCTCGTGGTGCTGATTTTGTAACAGGTTCGATTATTCAGCGAGCTAAAAATATGGTACCTCTCTTAGTGCCATTATTTATTAGTGCATTCCGCCGTGCCGATGAATTGGCTATCGCTATGGAAGCACGTTGCTATCGCGGCGGTGTTAATCGTACGCGCATGAAAGAACTCAGCATTACATGGGTTGATTATGTAGGCTTGGGAGCCGTGTTTATTGTAACGGCTATCTTATTAATCCTATGGTGGTTAGGATAATGCGGAATATACGGTTAATTGTGGCCTATGATGGTACTGATTTAGCGGGTTATCAGAAACAACCTGCTGATAAGGGGATTACAGTTCAAGGGGCTTTGGAAAAGGCATTATCTATTATTTGTGCTGAACGAATCCAAATCTATGGTGCGTCGCGTACCGATGCGGGTGTACATGCGCGCTTTCAAGTCTGTGCATTTCAAACATCGGGATCCATACCGGTAGAGAATATTCCACGGGCGACAATTGCCCATTTGCCAAAGGATATCGTTGTAACAGAGGCTGTTGAGATACCATTAGATTGGAAACCTCGTCATAACATTTTTGGTAAGGAATATATTTACTCCATTTATAATCGTGAAATTGCAGACCCTATGGGGCAGCGGTATCATTGGCATGTAAAGAAACCTCTAGATGTTGAAGCCATGCGTCAAGCAGGCAAAGCTCTTGAAGGAACGCATGATTTTTCTACATTGAAAGGGGCTAATACAACACCCGTAGATCCGGTAAAAACTATTTATGCCATCGGTATTAAAGAGAAAGCGGGTCGTATCGATATTTCTGTTGTGGGTGATGGATTTTTATATCATATGGTTCGAAATATAGCTGGCTTATTAGTGGATGTGGGACTTGGTAGAAAGTCAGTGGCTCAAATTCCTGAACTATTGGCCGCAAAGGACCGTAAGCGAATTGGAAAAACAGCACCGGCTCAAGGCCTAGTATTAGAAGAAATTTTCTTTACTACTGATAGACTACATGCGGTAATAGAACGTATTAAAGAAGAATAATTATGAAATGTTACATTGTAAAACGTCTACTATACATGTTACAATTGCACTATAAGACAGGTTTATTACTTAGCTGTAATTAATATACATAGGGTAGACTCTTGTCAGCATTGTAATTATATCCTAAGGAGGGTGAATCTCTTGCAAAAACGTAAAGATTTTATCTGGAAAATGGGTGGGCAACAAGGTGAAGGTATCGAGAGCTGTGGCGAAATCATGGCTACAATCCTTGCAAAAGAAGGATATTCTCTATACAGTCAACGTTTGTTTGCATCCCGTATCAAAGGTGGTCATACTACCTTCGCATTGCGCGTTGCATTGGAACAAGTTATGTCCATTGGTGAAGGCGTAGACTTCTTGTTGGCTCTTGACCAAGAAACTGTTGATATGCACGGCGGTGAAGTGCGTGATGGTGGTTATATCATCTGCGATAGTAAAGTAAAACCAGATTTTTCTATATTTGAAGGTTCCAAAGTTAACTGCTTATCCTTGCCAATCTCTGAAACGGCAATGAAACAAGGTTCCTTGTTGATGCGTAATATCGTGGCACTTGGTATGTCCGTAGCGCTTCTTGGTTTCGATACTAAGATGTTTAAAGATGCAATCGCTGCAAAATTTGCGAAAAAATCCCAAGAAATCGTGGATAAAAACTTGGCAGCTTTTGATGATGGTCATAGCCTTGTAATGGAAAAATTAGGTGATGTAGAAATCGATACATTACCAGCTCCTGGTAAGAAAGATCAAATGTTCTTATTAGGTAATGAAGCATGTGCTCTTGGTGCTATTGCAGCAGGTTCCCGTTTCATGGCATCCTATCCTATTACTCCAGCATCTGAAGTAATGGAATACATGATTAAAAACATGGATAAATTAGGTGCTACTATCGTTCAAACAGAAGATGAAATCGCGGCTTGTATGACAGCTATGGGCGGTGTATACGCAGGTGTTCGTGGTTTCACTTGTACTTCTGGTCCTGGTCTATCCTTGATGGCAGAATCCTTGTCTATGGCATCCATGGCAGAACTTCCTATGGTTGTTATCGACGTACAACGTTCCGGCCCATCCACAGGTATGGCTACAAAGGTAGAACAATCCGATATTGATGCGGCTTGCTACAACGCTCATGGCGATTATGCAGGTATCGTTATTTCTCCAACATCCATCGAAGAATGTTTCTACGAAATTCAAAAAGCTTTCAACTTGGCAGAAATGTATCAATGCCCAGTTATCTTTATGCCGGATTTACAACAAGGCTTGAATAAACAATCCGTTCCTACATTCGATTTGAATCGCGTACCTATTAACCGCGGTAAAATGATGAAGGAAGCAGACCTTCCTGAATTGGAACAACCTAAATACTTCAAACGCTTTGAATTGACAGAAGATGGCATTTCTCCTCGTACGATTCCTGGCATGAAAAATGGTCTATTCCTTTCTACAGGTCTAGAACATAATGAAGAAGGTAAACCAGCAGAAGCGCCTACAATGCACGTAGCGCAAACTGATAAACGTTTCCGCAAATTGGAAACTGTAGCTGATAACTATGAACCATTCTTGAACAATGCAAAATACGATGAAGCTGATGTACTCGTTGTAGGTATGGCTTCTAGCCGTGGTGCTATCGAAGAAGCAGTTGCTGAATTCGATCAAGAAGGCGTTAAAGTTAACCATTTACAACTTCGTTTGATTAAACCATTCCCTGCAAAACAATTGCAACCATTCATGGATGCAGCTAAAAAAGTTGTTATTGTAGAACATAATGCAACAGGTCAATTGACTAACCTATTCAAAATCAACATGCATAAGAAATCCAAAATTTCTAGCTGCTTGAAATATGATGGTAATCCATTCACAAAATCATATGTGAAAAATGCAATTAAGGAGGTCCTATAATATGACAACAGCTAAAGATTACAGAAATGATATTCGCCCTAACTGGTGCCCTGGTTGTGGTCATTATGGGGTACAAGCTGCCATTACTGATGCAGTAGTAGCAAAAAATATTCCACCTGAAAAATTGGCAGTTATCTCTGGTATCGGTTGTTCTAGCCGTATCGGTGGTTATTTCTATGCATATGGTGCACATACAACTCATGGTCGTGCGCTTCCATACGCTCAAGGCGTTAAACTTGCTAACCAAGACTTAGAAGTTATCGCTTGTTCCGGTGATGGTGATGCGTTCGCTATCGGTATGGGTCATACTATTCATGCTTTCAAACGTAATGTAAACATGACATATATCGTTATGGATAACCATGTTTACGGTTTGACTAAAGGTCAAGCATCCCCTCGTTCCGATATCGGTTTTGTTACAAAAACAACACCTCGTGGGGCCTTTGAAACACCATTGTCCGTTTGTGAAACTGCTATCGCTGCAGGTGCTACATTTGTTGCACAAGGTTATATGATTAACCGTGCTGAACTCGTTGATTTGATTCAACAAGCTATGGACCATGAAGGCTTCTCCTTCATCAACGTTTTTAGCCCATGTGTTACATACAACAAACACAATAGCTATGACTGGTTCAAAGAACATTTGACTAGCTTGCCAGAAGGATATGATCCAACAGACCGTGCGACTGCACTTAAAACATTAGGTGAAACACAAGGTTTGGTTACTGGTCTTATCTATCAAGATACGACTAAACCTTCCTTTGAAAAAGCTATGGCCGCTGTTAATGGTGGTACACATCCACGTCCATTGACTGAAGATGTTGTTAAACCTGATCAAGCATTATTTGATAGCCTTTGCAATCAATTTAAATAGGTTTAACTTAGCATATATCGTGCTCTGATATAAATCCTCTCTTTACTGACTACTATGTAAAGAGAGGATTTTCATTTTATTACATTTTTGTTAGTGATATATTACTTTACGGAGTTTTTCTTAACTGATATACTAATTTTAATTTAAGATATTTATAATTAAACATAGGTGCAGTACCTGCTAGGCGTATCGATTTATTATTGTACTATTACAGCCATAAGATAGAGGGGTAGAGTAACGTGTCGAATGAATATAATGAAGCATTACTAGAACCACTAAAGTATTACAGAGAAAATCTTAAGGATACATTTCAAAGTATCACAGAGGATTACTTTAAAGATTTGGTAAATCAATCAAAGGTTGATATAAATAAAAATAAAGACTTAATCGATAAGTATACAAATGTTTCAGAAAATAGAGATCAGTCAAATAGTATTTATAAACGGTTTGGTATCATACGAACTATTGATTTCATTGTAGGCATAGGTGCACTTATTTATTGTGTGTATCAGTTTTCACAACCACAGATAGATATCCTATCCATCGTTGTCTGCATTGCTATTATGGCCCTATGCATAGGTTTGTATTTGTATTGGATTAGACCTAATCGTAAGAGCCTAGAAGCAAAACTGAATGATTTAGATGCAACGCTGAGTCAAATGCGTGAAGAAGGCTATGAAATGATGCAACCGTTGAATGATTTGTTTCATAGTGAAATGACGGCGGAGCTCATCAAAAAGGCAATTCCCTTTATTCATTTAGATTCCAATTTTAATATGGAGCGTTATGAACAGCTCGTTAAAGATTATGGCTTTTTAGAAAAAGATGATGTAAATCGCTCTACATTGGATATTACTTCCGGAGATATTTTAGGAAATCCTTTTGTGTTTATTAAGCGTATTATCCATTGGATTGATGATTATACATATGAAGGTACTCGTGAGGTTGTCTATACAGAAGAATATATAGATTCTGATGGCAATACAAAAACTAGAGATGTAAGTGAAACACTTCGCGCCACTTTAAAACGACCTGGTCCATATTATGCGAATAGAATATCCTTGGTATATGGTAATCATGCAGCACCGAATTTAATATTCCATAGAAGACCACCAGAAAAGGGCCTATTTAATTTGGGCGGCGCAAAGATTCAGCTAGCAAAACGGATTGCAAGTCTTAGAAAGAAAAGCCAAGATGCTTTAGAAGATGGTGGAAACTTTCAAGCCTTGGCGAATGAAGAATTCGATGCACAATTTAATGCATTAGACCGAAATAATGAGGTCGAGTTCCGCGTGTTATTCACCCCATTAGCACAAAGTAATTACAAAGATATTTTTGAGAATTCTCCCTATGGTGATGACTTTGTTTTCAATAAACAATGCAAAATCAATGAAATTTTAACTGATAACTCTATGGATTGGAATTTCGATACCGTACCATCACAATACTATGATTTCTCCTTTGAAAAGATTAAAGAGAAATTCATTAATTTTAACTGTAGCTATTTTGAGCATATGTATTTTTCATTTTTGCCAGTCTTAGCAATTCCTGTATATCAACAAATGGCTTCTACTGATTATATTTATAAGAAATCTTATGATTTTAAATATAATGATTACATTACAGAAATGCTCGCGAATAAGATGAACCTTGGGTTATTTATTCCTCCTGATGCAACGCAGAGGAGTAATGTTAAAACATTGCTAAAAACGAGTCACTATAAAAAAGAGGCAGATTCGGAAATTATTAAGGTAGATGCTTATTCGTATAGGACTATTGAGCATGTGGATGAGGTTCCTGTTACAGCAGGTAATGGTAGAACCTATTATGTACCAGTTAAGTGGAATGAGTATGTGCCGGTTACAAAGCATGAACTTATTGAAGTAGCAGAAGTAGATACAGTTGACGATGACTTCAAGCGTGTTAAAGAATTGAATCATTACCAACGATCCGAAAATAATAAAAATGGTTCCTTTGCCTATGGACATTTTATGGCAGGGAAACTCTATAAGGATAATCAGTCTCTCGTAGACTTATTAAATACGATTTTTGAACAAAATGGAGGTAAGTAAAATGGCTAATCAACTTGATGAAATGAACCCAGAGATTATGACAGAAGGTCGAGATGTACATGTTATTGCTAAGGTGATTCCCGTAGAAACAAGTGGCTTTGAAAAATTGATACCTACGATTCTAATGGCTATCGGTGTAATTGGCATCGTTTTAGGGATAGTTATAGACAAGTACCTCATATCTGCTATAGGTGTGGTTGTACTTGTTTATCCTTGGTGGCGATTAAAACAAATTAGTTCCGAATTTAATATGATGGAACAACGAATTCAAAATGCAGCATCTGAAATTGATAACTATATGGAACAACGGGTTGTCATTCTTTCTAATGCGGCTAAACTCGTAGAAAAATCTATTGAAGTAGATAAAGATATTCTTGTGGATATTGCAAAGTATAGAAGTGGTAATTTTAGTGAAGAATCTAGAAGCGATGTAAATGCTCAGCTTAATAAAGCGACGAGAGCATTAAATGTAGCTATAGAAAATTATCCAGAATTGCAAAGCCAAGATACAATTCGCGATGCAATGCAACAAAATTCATATTTGCAAAAAGAAATTACAGCTGCTAGAACGTTATATAATGATGCGGTAAATACTTGGAATCGAGAAATATTCGATTTTCCATTCAAAAAAATTGTAGCTGCTAAGGAAGGTAGAACCACAAGAATTCCATTCATAGCAGATCAAGAAACTAAAGAAAAGGCAAAAGGTGTTTTCTTTTAGTTCATAACATTTGGTAGTCATAAAAAGGGGATACTATGAAAACATATAAAAAAGGCATTAGCTTGTCTATTTGGACCTTAAGCTGGCCTATATTTATCGAAGTATTCCTGCAAATGCTCGTCGGTAATATCGATCAACTGATGATGAGTCATTACTCGCCACAGGCGGTAGCCGCTGTAGCTAATGCGAATCAAATTTTAAATATTTTTATCATGCTCATCGTTGTTATGAGCACGGCTACAACGATATTAATTGCCCAATACTTGGGCGCTCGAAATCAGTCGAAGTTATCAGAAGTTTGTACCGTTAGTTTAGTGATAAACTTTGTATTCTCCTCTGTGGCGGCGGTGTTTTTTATCACTTGTCATGAATGGATTTTTACATGGCTTGGGATACCACCAGAAACGATGGGGGATACATCGTTGTATACGACTATTGTAGCGGCAGGACTACCAATACAGGCCATGTACTATGCATTGGTTGCCGTATTTAGAGGTCATTCGTTGACGCGTATTACCATGTATGTGGCACTCGTTATGAATATTATCCATGTAGGAACGAATTATATTCTAATTTTCGGTCATGGCCCAATACCGAGTCTTGGTGTACTCGGTGTATCTATTTCTACGTGGCTTTCAAAGGTAATTGGCCTTCTTATCATCGTATATCTGTTCAAGACACTGTTGCAGTTGAAGGTTAGCACGTCTTATTTAAGACCCTTTCCTTGGCATACGGTTAAATCCTTGCTCCATATTAGTGTGCCATCCGGCGGTGAAACATTGAGCTATCAATTATCGCAAACGACGATTATGAAGATGGTCAATATTCTAGGGTTAACTGTGATTAATACGAAGGTTTATGTATATGTCATCGCCATGTTGTGTTATGTGTATACCATAGCCTTATCGAATGCATCGCAAGTTATCGTAGGATTCTTGATGGGCGCTAAACGGCAAGATGAAGTAACGAATCGCGTGTGGCATTCTATGTTTTTAGCCATCGCTATCAATGTAGGATTGGCAACGTTCTTTTATATAACGAGTGATACGGTTCTATCTGTATTTACAACGGATCCTGAAATTTTATCCTTAGCCCATAATGTGCTCTTGGTTGAGATTTTCCTTGAACTAGGGCGGGCGGTCAATATCGTTATGGTCGGTTGTTTACAGGCTGCAGGTGATATTCGTACCCCAATGCTAGTTGGCATCTTTGGCATGTGGTTATGTGCTGTGCCATTATCGTACCTATTTGGTATTTATTGGGGCTGGGGCCTTGTAGGCATATGGATTGCTATGGCTGCTGATGAGATTTTACGAGGTGTATTGTTTATCTATCGCTGGTATAGCGGAAAATGGAAAGAAAAACGCCTTATTGAGGTGTAGTGATATAGTTTGTTTGCGTTTCTATATTGGAGATATAGGGACGCTTGTGAAAGTAGGTTTATATGAGTAAAACCGTAGGTATCATTGGATTAGGTTTGTTGGGTGGTTCGTTGGCAAAGGCTTTGAAAGCCTATACAGATTATGATGTCGTAGGGTATGCACGCCGACAAGAGGTATGTGATGCAGCATTACAAGATGGGGTAGTATCCCAAGCTTGGACCGAGGTAGAACCACTCATTGAACATTCGGATATCGTAGTGTTTTCCTTGCCGCCAGATACTAATGCTCGACTTTTTACAGAGGTGGCTCATCTGTTTAAACCAGGTCAGGTGGTAACAGATGTATCCAGTGCAAAGGAAAATTTTGTACGCGCCGTGTATGAATCTATTCCAAAGGGAACCTTTTTCGTATCTGTTCATCCTATGGCGGGATCTGAAAAGGGCGGCTATGAAGTGTCTCATAAAAACCTATTTAAAGGCATGGGGTGGATTGTATTAGAGGATAAGGCTTCTGATGTGTATAATGAAGAGGTGGCTAAAGAATTGGCTGATATGGGGCGTGCCGTTGGTTCCCGTATCGAATTTGTCGATGTATATGCTCATGATGCGTATTTAGCGATGGTTAGCCATATGCCGCATCTGATAGCCGCCATTTTAACACAGGTATCTGGTGGCGATGAGCTCGGCGAATTACGTATGCGCTTATCCGCAGGTGGATTCCGTGACTGTACGCGTGTAGCCGGCGGTTTGCCATCCATGTGGCGTGAAATCATTTATGGGAATCGTCATAATGTATTAGAAGGTTTGTCTAAAATGGAAGACGAAATTCGTCGGGTAAAAGAAATACTTTCACAAGAAGACGAAGGCCAAGCCTTAGAAGACTATTTACATAGAAGCCGAGATGTTAGAAATAAATTACCGTACTTGACGGGACAAATTAAGAATAATTAAGAGGAGTTGTTATGGGGTTACTACAAGAAACCTGCGACGCGATTCACAGTCGTAGTAAAGAGATTGAACAACATATTATTAAGAATTGGAATGATGCGTCAGATAGTAAGCAATATGGACGTCTCGTCAATATGGTGGCTCAATATGGGGCAGCTACAAATCAAAAGGATGTAACAATTCCAAAACCTTGTATGATCATTGCCTCTGCCGATCATGGCGTTGCCGATATGGGGGTTAGTGCCTATCCAAAGGAAACGACTGTTGGCATGACGCAAAACTATTTAATTCCAAAAGGGGCTGGCGCCAATTCATTGGCCAATTATTGTGGTGCGCATATGGAAGTGATCGACATGGGCATTGATGCGGATATGAGCTGGGTCCCTGGACTGCGTTCTCATAAGTTGGGGATGGGCACAAAGAATTTTGTAGAAGAACCGGCTATGACGCGGGAACAAGCAATCGAAGGTATTGAAACGGGCATCAAATTGGTTCAAGAAAAGATGGCTGACGGGTACAATGTGTTTCTTGTAGGTGAAATGGGGATTTCCAACACGACAGCTAGTGCGCTTATGACGGCTAAGTTTGCCGGTCTTACTGCAGAAGAGGCCACTGGGCGAGGCACGAATATTTCCGATGAGCGCCTTAAATTAAAACAACGCATCGTTCATGATGTATTAGTTAAATATAAGGATATCTCAAAGGACGACGCCATTGGTATTTTGGCTGCCGTAGGGGGCTTTGAATTTACATGTATTGTAGGTGTCATTTTGGGGGCAGCTGCTCATCATGGTATGGTCATCATCGATGGCTTTAATACATCTGCTTGTGCACTGGTGGCTAAAACATTGGTTCCTGCCTCCATGGACTACGTTATGGCCTCTCATTTATCTGCAGAAAAAGCGGCTAAATCTTCATTGCAAAATCTTGGATTAGAAGCCTATGTGGACTTAGGTCTTTGCTTAGGGGAAGCCTCTGGTGGTTCCGTTCAAATGGGGATGCTTGACCTTGCAGTGCATATGTATAAGTCTGTCACAGGAGGTAAGGCATGAGAGCTTTTAACATTCAACCATTAGATACGAAAGCGATGGAAACATGCCGGTATCGCATTGATAATTTAACCAAACCTATTTATAGCCTGGCTATGCTCGAAACGATAGCTGAACGATTTGCAGGCGTATTGGCGAATCCTAAACCAAATCATTTAAAATATGGTGTTCTTATTGTAGGCGCAGACCATCTTGTGGACGGTCCTCAAAATGTTGAACATGGACATACTAGTTTAAATGCAATAAAACGATTTAATGAAGGCATGAGTGCTACGCAAGGGGCGGCATTTAAATTACAAGCACCGGTTTACGTTGTTAATATTGGCTTAGAACAAGATACAAATCATTTGGCAAATATTGATTCTCGAGTTATTCGTAATGGGTCCCACTTCTTTGGCGTAGAACCTTCTATTAGTCATGATGAATTGGAACAGGCGCTTGAAATGGGCTTTGGTTATGCGGATACATTACATGAAGCAGGCCTACAAGTGGTGGCCTTAGGTAATATAGGTGAACGCACATTCCTTGATGCGTTGGTTACGACCGCTACCATTACAGGCGCATCGTACGAGACTTTATTGACAGAATTTGATAATGGACCTACCATTGTACAGCGTGCTGTACACATCCATTCGTTTGTAGATCCATTTGATATTACTGTAGATGATTGGTCTGTTTTATCTGAAAGCGACCGCCGCACTGCTGTATTGCGTTTGCTTCATGTAGCAGGTGGCCTCGATATTGCTTTCTTAACAGGCTTTATCTTAGGTGCTGCTAGCCATCGGATGGCTGTGGTATACGATAATGCACTAACTGGTGCTGCTGTACTCGCAGCAGTGACGATGGAACCATTGGTGAAAGACTATGTTTTCTCATCCGCTGTTTACGATGATCCTATTCATAAGGAACAATGTCGTTTTTTAGATGTAAAACCTCCATTACATTATGATTTACAAATCGATGAAGGCTTAGGCTCTACAATGGGGCTATCTATCGTAGATGCATCTATGCATATGTTAAATGACATGAAAACATTCGTAGAAGCAGAGGTTCGTGCCGCTGAGGATGGTGCCGGTAAAGGTAGACAAGAAGATATTAAATAATGATAGAGAGGACTTCATGATATATAGTTCCTTTATTTAAGAAATAGTAAAGGAGGTATATATTGGCTTATAGGACAAAAAGTGTGTGTGAAAACCCTTATAACACTAGATATTTACTAGTGTTATAAGGGTTTAATCTTTTTCTGGAGAAGTTTGAGGGTGGACAAAAAGTGTGGGTGAAAACATCAATTAACCCTTGTAATTACTGATTAAAATGAGGTTATATCTTCCTATATATAAACAAATATGGAGGAAGAGTTTATGCGACAAATAAAATGTCCTGATTGTAATGAAAAATGTATTAAACATGGTGTTTTAAAATCTGGTTCTCAACGTTGGTTTTGTAAACATTGTAAGGTGGCATTTACCGTTAAAATTAATAATTTAAGTAAAGAGTTAAACCTATTCTTGAGTTGGTTATTCAGCACCGATATTCAAGCTGATATGCCTGGTAAAGGTCGTACATTCAGGCGTAAAACCGCTAAGTTTTGGTCTATATGGCCATTGCCTCCAAAAGTGGAAGAAGTACATGATGTGGTATATCTTGATGGAATTTACTTAGCTAGGAATTTATGTGTGTTGATTTGTTGCAATGATACTCATGTTCTAGGATGGTATGTCTGCCGTTATGAGCATGCTAGAGCTTGGCAGTGTTTAATGGAACGGATTGCTGAACCTAAAGTCGTTGTGTCTGATGGTGCTAATGGTTTGCCTAAAGCATTACGTAAAGTTTGGCCTCATAGCAGTCACCAAAGATGCCTGTTTCACATTTTTTGTCAGGTTAGACGATATACGACA
>NZ_PPCZ01000002.1:0-94060 GCF_002959815.1 Veillonella sp. T34266-5 | reverse complement strand
GTTCTGTCCATCAATGTCAAGACCTGGTAAGGTTCTTCGCGTTGCGTCGAATTAAACCACATACTCCACCGCTTGTGCGGGCCCCCGTCAATTCCTTTGAGTTTCAACCTTGCGGTCGTACTCCCCAGGCGGGGTACTTATTGCGTTAACTCCGGCACAGAAGGGGTCGATACCTCCTACACCTAGTACCCATCGTTTACGGCCAGGACTACCGGGGTATCTAATCCCGTTCGCTCCCCTGGCTTTCGCGCCTCAGCGTCAGTTTTCGTCCAGAAAGTCGCCTTCGCCACTGGTGTTCTTCCTAATATCTACGCATTTCACCGCTACACTAGGAATTCCACTTTCCTCTCCGATACTCTAGATTGGCAGTTTCCATCCCATCACGGGGTTAAGCCCCGAACTTTTAAGACAGACTGACCAATCCGCCTGCGCGCGCTTTACGCCCAATAATTCCGGACAACGCTTGCCACCTACGTATTACCGCGGCTGCTGGCACGTAGTTAGCCGTGGCTTTCTATTCCGGTACCGTCAAATCCTCGCACTATTCGCACAAGAACCATTCGTCCCGATTAACAGAGCTTTACAACCCGAAGGCCGTCATCACTCACGCGGCGTTGCTCCGTCAGACTTTCGTCCATTGCGGAAGATTCCCCACTGCTGCCTCCCGTAGGAGTCTGGGCCGTGTCTCAGTCCCAATGTGGCCGTTCATCCTCTCAGACCGGCTACTGATCATCGCCTTGGTGGGCCGTTACCCCTCCAACTAGCTAATCAGACGCAATCCCCTCCTTCAGTGATAGCTTATAAATAGAGGCCATCTTTCATCCAGTCCCGATGCCGAGATTGGATCGTATGCGGTATTAGCAGTCGTTTCCAACTGTTGTCCCCCTCTGAAGGGCAGGTTGATTACGCGTTACTCACCCGTTCGCCACTAAGATTGATAGAAGCAAGCTTCCATCGTTCTTCGTTCGACTTGCATGTGTTAAGCACGCCGCCAGCGTTCGTCCTGAGCCAGGATCAAACTCTCCAAGATATCTTGAAGCTATTTGAATAGCTCATTATTTGTTGTCGTTACATTTAAGTAACTTTGAATTATGGTTGGTTTTGACTTTGTCAAAACCCGCACTCTGGCATATGTTCAATCATATGATTGATTACCTATCATTGTTCAGTTTTCAAATATCTGTACCAGTCAGACTAGATTTTATCTAGCTCCGAAGCACTTTCGTTTGAAGTGTTTCACCAACTGGCGACTAGATTATAATAACACGTTGACTATTTGGTGTCAAGCACTTTTTATAATCTTTTCTAGAATTTTGTAATCACCTATATATAAGGGATTTACATAAAAATTCTAAAATACTTAGCAAAGAATCTAGATTGTATCTAGTGTTTCCTCATTAAGAAACAGTCGCCTCAACGACTGTATGGTTATTATAGTATAAACCACATACCTATGCAACCCTTAATTCTCATTTTCTCAAAACTTCACATTCAACTCATTTTCAACAAAATATATTGATTTTACACAATCTATTTTGTACAATATACTTAACGTATGACGATATACATGTAATGCCTCAATGAGAGGTATCTCTACCTCTTTTATTAATACTATATAAGGAGATATACATGTCATATCTCAGCGGGGTATGCTTCCCCATTCTATTAATACTATATAAGGAGAGATATATGAAATTCTCAAAACACTTATTTACTAAAACGGTTGCGTTGGCTGCTATATGTGCATCGGTTGCTACAGCTAGCTTTGCAGCACCACAAGGATCATTTGATACATCTGAAATCCATGTTACTGGTCAGGCTTCCCGCTCTGTGGCCCCTACCTACGCAATTCTTACATTAGGTATTACGAGTGAAAACGCAAATATCAATGCTGCAAAATCTAATAACGACCGGATCATGAGCGACCTTATTAGCAAGCTTTCAAATTTAAACGTTGCAAAAAAAGACATTTACACGTCTAATATTTCAATTAATCCTACCAGTGATTACCAAGAAGGTAAACGCGTTAATACAGGTTATCGAGTATCCAACCTTGTAACAGTTAAAATCAACAACTTGGATAGCGTAGGTAAAGTCGTAGACGCAGCTGTTAATGCTGGTGCAAATGACATAAACAGTCTTTCATTCCAAAACGACCCATCTCAACAACTATCCGATTCTTTAACTACAGAAGCTATCCAAAACGGCCAACACAAGGCTGAGGTAATTGCTGCGGCTCTTGGTCGTACCTTAGGTCCTGTAAAAACTGTAAACATTAGCAACACCGAAACAAACACATTCGATCAAGGCTATTATCGTAGTGCCAAAGTACTTGCAGCAAATCTAAGCACTTCCACACCTGTTGAAAAAGGTTCTTTAATCGTATCCCAAGATGCGGATATCGTATACTACCTACAATAAATAATCGGCTATATACTGTAATCAATTAATGTCGAATAAGAACTATCGCACACAAATACTTAACTATTTGCTATAAGCGATTACGTTCATCAACAAACAAAAGACCGTATAACATACGATACTAACTATGTTATACGGTCTTTATTTTGTATTATTTTGTGGTGGATTCTGGTACAACACCTTCGTGTACTGCCACAATGCCACCTGTTAATTCAGTATACTTAGCATTTTCATAGCCCAATGATTTCCAGATTTCTAAAATCTCGCTTTGATGAGGATAGCGACGCAATGATTCCGGCAACCACGCATAGGAAGAATTATCCTTACTCAACTTGCCTATAATAGGTAATATATAGGAGAAGTAGAAATGATATAATTGCTTAAACCCAAATGCACTTGGCTTAGCCAATTCCAAGACTACCACCTTGCCGCCTGGTTTTACAACGCGTTGCATTTCGGATAGCACTTGTTTAATATCAGGTACATTACGCATTGCAAAGCCACTCATAGCCGCATCAAATGTATTATCCGCATAAGGCAAGGCCATCGCATCGCCTTGAACCAAATTCACTTGGTCTAACAGATCCGCTTGGGCCATACGCTCACGACCTTGCTCTAACATTTCTGCATTAAAGTCCAATGCTTCTACTGTCAAAGTCGGTTCTTGGCGCAATGCTTCCTTTGTAAATACACAAGTACCACAAGCTACATCCAGCACATGTTGATAAGGTCCGATATTCATTTCTTTAACGGCGAACTTACGCCAGAAATAATCTTGCCCAAAACTGAGCAATGTATTCATCAAATCATAATGTTTGGCAATATTAGAAAATACACCTTGCACAAATTGTTCTTTGTCTTCATACGTGTTAAATTCTTTAGTATTCATGGTACCCACTTTCATAAACAAGAATATCACATGTTGACAGTATACCATAACCAACGATGACATTCTAGAACTTAGAACGATTCTAATATATATACTATATATACAAAGAATTACAAAATGTTCACATAGAAAAAACACATCATATAATTAGCATTTATCTATTGAATTATAGTAATGTTCGTTATATAATGACATATGTCCTTTCTAAAAGGATTTATTTATTATACTCATTTTTAAGGGTATAACTCATTGTTTTATGTAGTCTAATTAAGTATTGGAGTCTATTATGAATCGATTTATGAAATCCATTAATAGAGTCAGCCTCATCCAACAAATCATCATCGGTATGATTATCGGTATTTTGACGGCTCTCTATGTCCCTGATATTGCAAATGAATTATCGCTATTGGGGATATTATTCGTCGGCGCCCTTAAGGGTATCGCCCCAATTCTTGTATTTTTCCTAGTTATCGCAGCGATCAGTAAACATCGTTCCGGGCAAAAAACAGGTATGGGCTCCGTAATTACCCTCTATCTATTGGGTACATTCCTTTCCGCCGCACTCGCTGTGCTTGTGAGCTGGTTCTTCCCAACTACATTGCATCTAGCTGCTGGTGCAGCTGATGCAGCGCCGCCACAAGGTATTGCGGAAGTCATGAAAACATTACTCAAAAATATCGTAGATAACCCTGTGAAAGCATTAATGTCCGCTAACTACATCGGCATTTTAGGCTGGGCGCTTATCATCGGCGGTGCTCTACGTCATGCACCTATGAATACAAAAGAAGTAATGGAATCCATCGCTCAAGCGATTACTACTGTAGTAGGTTGGATTATCCGTTTCGCTCCTCTTGGTATCATGGGCCTTGTGGCTGATTCCATTGCAACAAATGGTATCGAAGCACTCATCAGCTACTTCCAACTTCTCGTATTACTCTTAGGCTCCATGATTTTCGTAGCCTTGGTAGTCAACCCACTTTTATCCTTTATTTATTTGCGCCGTAACCCATATCCATTGGTGTTCAAATGTTTGCGTGAATCTGCTATCTACGCATTCTTCACACGCAGCTCTGCAGCCAACATTCCTGTAAACCTTGACTTGGCTAAACGTTTGAAACTAAACCCTGATATGTATTCTGTATCCATTCCATTAGGTGCGACCATCAACATGGGTGGTGCTGCAATTACAATTACTGTTATGACATTGGCTGCTGCTCATACATTGGGCATCATCGTGGATGTGCCTACAGCCATCCTTTTATCTGTTATCGCTACTATCGGTGCATGTGGTGCTTCTGGCGTAGCAGGCGGTTCCTTGCTCCTCATTCCGTTAGCATGTTCCCTATTCGGTATCTCCAACGATGTGGCTATGCAAGTAGTAGGTGTTGGTTTCATCATCGGCGTATTACAAGACTCCACAGAAACTGCCCTCAATTCCAGTACTGATATTCTATTCACTGCTACAGCAGATTATGCAAAACGCGGTTACAACGAAAACTGGGATTAAAACAGTATATAGAACAAGACGATCCATTGGGTCGTCTTTTCTTTTTGTGAAAGCTTTCCCTACTCCGACTTTTACCATGAATGAAAACAATATATTTACTATATTGATTATTTTCAATGTAATGGTATAATAGATTTAATGATAATAACTATTACTAGATATATATAGAAAGGAATCAACATGAAACAATACGATATTATTGTAGTTGGCACAGGTGGCGCGACTATCGTAGCCGATGTAGCTATCAAAAAAGGTCAAAAAGTGGCCATCATAGAAAAAGGTAAATTTGGTGGTACATGCTTAACACGCGGTTGTATTCCTACAAAGGTTATGGTAACAGCTGCGAATGCTGTGCAAGAGGTAAAAGAATTCGGTAAAATCGGTGTTAATGTCAGCGAGGCGACGATGGATTGGGATATCGTTTCCAAACGCACATGGCACAAAATCGATGAGTCCGCCGGGATCTACGATTACTACAATGCCTATGACAATGTAGACGTGTACCGCGGTACAGCTAGCTTTGTATCCGATAAGGTGATGAATATTCACCTCAACGACGGTTCTGATATCATAGAAATTACGGCCCCTACCATCATTCTTGGTACCGGTGGCTACAGCAATGTGCCAAATGTACCTGGTTTACAAGAGGCCGGTTATCTTTCTAGTGAAAGCCTCTTTGGCGATAAATTCCCAAAACAACCGTACAAATCCCTTGCAGTCTTAGGCGCTGGTCCTATCGGCGTTGAGTTTGCTCATGTATTTGACTCTGCCGGTACCGATGTAACAATTATTCAACATAATGTACGCTTAGTACCAAAAGAAGATGCGGATATGTCTGAACATCTTCTCAACAACTATAGAGAACGTGGCATCAACGTGATTCTAAATCAAGATACTGTAGAGATTCGCCAAGAAGATGGCCTAAAGGTTGTAGTTACAAAGGATCGTACAACAGGTGAAATCACAGAAACTAAGGTTGAAGAAATTCTTGTAGCCGCAGGCATCCGCCCTGCTACCGAAGAGTTACACCTTGAAAATACCGGTATTGAAACATGGCCAAAGGGCTGGATCAAAACAAACGAGTTTCTTGAAACATCTGTAGACGGCATCTATGCGTTAGGCGATGTAAACGGCGAACCTGCATTCCGTCATCGCGCCAACTACGAAGCGGATATCATTGCACATAATCTATACTTTGCCAAAAACGAAGCAGATTTCCGTTGGGCCCGCTATGACGTGTTGCCAAAGGTTACCTTCTCCTATCCTGAAATTGGTAGCGTAGGTCTTACCGAAGCAGAAGCGATTAAGGCTGGTTACAATGTAGGCGTAGGCAAAAACTTCTACTCCTCTACGGCCAAAGGCTATGCTATGGGCATTGATCCTGGTGATGTAAACGACGGCTTTGTAAAAATCGTGGTCGACAAAGATACAAACCATATCCTTGGTATTCATGTGATTGGACCACAAGCCTCTATCCTATTCCAACCATATGTAAACCTTATGAACAGCGGTGTAACTCCATTGACTGCCATCAATGAAGAAATCGCCTCTGAACGAACAAAACGATTACGCAAAAAAGGCATCATGCGTAACATGGATCCTAAGTCCGTAATCACCGTCGGTGAAACCATGAGCCCACACCCTTCTCTTATCGAAGTTATCATGTGGACACAAGTGTACTACGAAAACCGCTGGTAATCGATTATACATAACAATATAACAGGGAGTACACATCAAATGATGTGTACCCCCTGTTTTTTTCAAAAGAAAAGCCTCACCTTCTCTTTTAGTTCATCTAATTGAGTTGGTGAGGCTTGTTGTATATTATTTTTTATCCATAACGATGTCATGGCCCCATACGAGGTTCGTACGGCGTTTGTCAAAACCTTGATCTGGTTCTGGAGGTAATTTTGTTGCTTTACTTTGTTCAATGTAAGCACCTGTATTACCATCAACAGTCACTACTGTTTTCTTACCATTTTGATGCATTGTTACATAGTAATTAACTTTACCATTGTGAGCTTCAACCTTCCAGCCCTTCATAACGGCATCTGCACCTAATTGTGCTTTAGCAGCTGCTTCCGCTTGAGATGGTTCGATAACCTTATCTTTGTTGAAGATTTCACCAATAACGCGTTTAGGTTTGCCACCTTCGCTCATATCGGATTGATTGCCAGTGATGATATCAATCTTCATTTTGTATTCGTGATATTTACTATATCCAGTTACTTTATAAGCATAGGCCAAATCATTGGAATTCAATTCTACAGAGTGCAACGCTGCATTAGGGAAACGATTTTGGAAAATCGTACCAATTTCGCTCATTGTCATAACCACAGATTGACCAGGTGCACGTTTAATCGTAATATCTGTGCTTGTTTCTGGTTTAGTCTTACGCGCTTGTGCTTCATACGGTGTGGCTACGGAAAAAACACCAACGGCCAACACGCCAGTCATAACCAAAGATAGTAATTTTTTATTCATTATAATCCTCCCAATAGTAATCGGATTCTACAAACTTGTATGTAATCTATTCAACTTTACATTTCATATAGAGCCATCAGGCTCAAAAGGAGATATCCAATGTGACTAAACTTTATAAACCTTCGTTAGAGGCTAATCGTTCTTCAACATCAGTCATCAATAATTTGTAACAGGTTGCTACTAATGGCACGCCTATAATCATGCCTGTAACGCCCATCAAGCTACCACCTATGATAACAGCTGCAAAGACCCATAAGCCAGGCAACCCTACAGAATTACCTACGATTTTCGGGTAAATCACATTGCTTTCAATTTGATGCAAAACCTCTAAAATAATGACGTAAATTAATGCATCCATAGGACTGATAGTAAGCAATATAACAGCGCCCATTACACCGCCTATGTATATACCAACCAATGGAATTAACCCCGTAAGGCCGATAACACAAGCAATGGTCGTAGCATAGGAGATATTACAAATCCATAATGTAACGCCCACCATGATACCTAAGATCACGGCATCGATAAACTGTCCCACAAAGAAACTACTAAATGTTTGAACAGCAACTCTGACCACATAGGTGACACGATTGACCCACGTATCAGATGCATAGGCTTTCAAAATACGCTTGCCTTGCGACATAAGGCGTTCCTTATCGAGTAGCATATAAATGGCAAAGATAAGACCTAACGCAATATTTACGGTCCACGAAAGAATAGTGCCCATCGTATTCACCACATAGGTGCCACCTTTGGTCCCCCATTCACGCGTGTAGTTAACTACACTTTCACCATTCAAGGTATTTAATACCGTAGGATTCGAGGCCAATGGAATGGTATCACTTAAATGGTAAATCCATTGTTGAAAGTCTAGATATAGCTGCGGTGCTGCGGACACAATAAGTGTAATAGAATGCACTAACTGCGGCACAGCCATACGAGCAATAAAGTACACGATGAGACTAATCGTCACAAAGGATAGGATAATGCTCAACGGACGCCTAATCTTATACCGCCAACCCGATATGATACGAGGCCATAACCAACGTTCATAGCGGACGACGAGAATATCGAGGACAAAGGCCATGCAGGCACCTACGATAAGCGGTACAAAAGCCGTTATCAAGGCGTCGATGCCCGATGCTATATCGCTAATGCGCAAGGCCACCAATATCATGAGTCCTGCCAGGATTATCGCACCGATAAGCTCCTTATAATATTTAAATTTTTCCATACTAATAACTCACTTTTACTAAACACATGGTAAGTATTGTACACAATGTAAATGAAAGCTATATGACATCGATCAGCTTACATATGTACAGTAGTATTTCTAATAGATTTAGTATAACACAAAAGTCCATCTTATCGCACTCAAAATATACAGAGAGACGAAAAGATGGACTTGTATGTATTTAGATTAAATTGAGAGAGCTCAAATTAACGGTGAATGAAAACGTCTACACGACGGTTTTCAGCTTTGCCGTTTGCAGTTGCATTAGTTGCAACAGGTTTAGCATCACCATTAGCGATACCGATCAAGCGGTTAGCATCTACACCATTGTTTACCAAGTATTGTGCAACATCTTGTACACGGCGTTCGGACAAGCCAATGTTGTATTGAGGGTTAGCATCAGTATCTGCATTACCCAACAATTTTACTTGGTCGTTTTTGTATTGGTTAGCAGCGTTCAATGCAGCTTGTAGGTTAGCACCTTGGTCTGCACGAGGAACGTCTTGGTCAGAATCGAAATAGATGGATTGTACATAGTAATCAGCTTTAGCTGGTTTTTGTACAGGAGCTGCAGTGTGTTCAACTACAGGAGCTGGAGCTGGTGCAGGAGTTACAGCGATTGGTTCAACTTTTTCAGAGCCACCGAAACGGTAGGACAAACCAACTACAGGACCTTGGAAGGATACGTTATGGTTATCAGTTGCTTTTGTATTTACATAACGGTAACCAGCATTGATATCAAGATCATCAGTTGCTTTGTAACCTAAACCTGCTTCCCAAGTTGTAGTTTCTTTTGTACCGATACCAGCTTTGCCGTATACGTCTACTTTAGAACCTAAAGCAGCTTTACCAATGATACCAACTTGTGCGATGTTGTTTGTATGTTTGATAGCATCGCTATGAATGCGACCCCAACCACCATACAATGCAAAGTTTTTGCTCAATGTTTGAATCAAGTTTACTTCTTGCATGTTGGAATCAACATGTTTGGAATTCAAACCATGGTAACCGTATTGGATAGCAGTTTTGTCGCGCAATGCATGAGTAATATCGCCATCAAAGTTCCATTTGTAAGCAGCTTTAAAACCATCTGCTTTAGTTTCAACGCTAGCTGCGCCAAGATCAACTTGAGTTTCACCTTTTGTGAATTGTGTTTGTGGTGTAGCACCTACAACAGAAATACCCATTGTAGCTACAGCCAATAATGCTACTAATTTTTTATTCATTGTATTATTCCCTCCATTAATCACCCTTACACACATAAGGGCTTTTTTAACGATAATTCTATTGTACACAACACTTCGAAAAAAATCAATATTCTAATGAAAACCTTATGAATATATACAAATTTTCGGTCATGCCAACGATATTATTCGATATAATTGTATGAAAGTAAACATGACTCTTCCCACTTGCTTTACTTTGTGTGAAAGCTCACATAAAATTCTATAGAATATGATATACTAGCACTAGATAGTTGTACATAGTTATAAGGAGGAACCATGAGTAAAACAGCCTATGTAGTACGTCATATCCACTTTGAAAACGCAGGTATTTTAGAACCTTTATTAATAGAACGCGGCTTTACCTTAGAATATATTGAAGCCCCCCTTGCTGACTTTAATCAGTACGATGCAAGTAAGGCAGATCTTGTTATCGTCTGTGGGGCACCTATTGGTGCATACGACGAAGAAATCTATCCTTTTTTAACCGATGAAATCAAGTTTATAAAGGACCGCATCGATAGTAAAAAACCATTACTCGGCATCTGTCTTGGAGCGCAACTTATTTCCCGCATCATGGGCGGCCATGTGGGCCCTATGAGCCATGGCAAAAAGGAAATCGGCTTTGGACCATTGCGTTTTACTGCTGAAGGGCAACATACACCACTAGCCCTCTTAGGCAATACACCTGTTCTACACTGGCATGGCGATGAATTTGACATTCCAGAAGGTGCCGTTCGCCTTGCTGAAACAGACCTCTGTCCTAACCAAGCCTTTTCGATTGGCAATCATATTTTAGGATTGCAATTTCACCTAGAGGCAGATCCGACCGTTATTGAAAGCTGGCTTGTGGGCCACTGTGCAGAGCTATGTAATGCGGGCATTGATATTCCTAGAATCCGCAAAGATGCACGAGTATTCTCCGAGTCCCTACCAGCAGCAGGCAAAAAAGCTATGGCCGCATGGCTAGAATGTAATAATCTATAATTAATCTCATAAACATACTACAAGCCCCCTGTTTATCTGGGGGCTTAGTCATGTGCACACGCATATAAAAGAGGCATCGACCATTACTGGCCGATGCCTCTTTATATTCATATATATATCCCTTACATATATACGTGAAATTGATGATTTTTACAAACAACACGTTCCCCAACGTGTCATTTATTCCACATCTGTATTGTATACCATTCTTAATTACTAGGCAAGAAGTTTTTCATAAAACTTTCATAAACTATTTTAAAAGTTTCAATGTACCTATACCACCTTATGCTGCCATGAACCACCTATAAAACGTATGTAGGCACAAACAAGCCGTAACGATTGATCTAAGCATAGAGAAATCCATGCCCCATATAGGCCTAGACCTAATGTAATACATAGCACATAGGTAATGATTGGGCGAATAACAGCAACGCTTATTAATGAATATTTCATGATATAAAAGGTATCGCCGGCCCCTTTCAACACACCTGCAAAGACCTGCTGTAGTGCTTGAGGAAAGGCAGCGATAGCCATAATGCCCATCAATGCGGTAGCCAGTGTGACAACCTCGCTTTCACGAGTATAGGCTTGTACCAACAAATGACCTGCACTAATAAATATAAGACCACTAATGAGCCCTACAAAGAGCCCCATACGAGCGCCGATACGACCAAAAGCCTTCGCTAAATCCGGTCGTTTATGTCCTAGGTTTTGACCCGTATGAGAGGCGCCGGCGAATCCAAGGCCCATGGCAAAATAATAGAATATATCCATCAAGTTCATACACACATAATGGGCAGCCAATGGTACGGCACCAAGGGAAGCAACAATCATGGTATATGTATACATACCAAAACGTTCAAAGAACTGTTCCCCTAAGGAGCTGCCTCCTACGTGAAATATCGTATGAAGTACGGAACGCTCAAAGCGCCATTTTGACGGATGCAATAAGGTAAGTCCAGTTTTGGTATGTTGTGAGATAGCGCGCAATAGCAATGCTGCGATAACGGCACTACTGATGAGCGTCGAAATACCAGCCCCCATAACACCAAATTCTGGAAAAAAGGCAATACCATAGATCAAGAAGAAATTCATAATCGTATTTAAGACATTCCCCACCACATTAGATTTGAAGATAACCTTTGTATTACCATAGCCGATGAGAGCGCCCCCTACAATTTGGCTAAAGGACTGAAATACAAGGCTCATGACAATGAATCGACCATACCAAACAGCGGTTTCAATATAGCCATCCTCTGCCCCTGTAAATCGCAAAATATGCTCTAAATTAAATAAGCATATAGCGAGCAATGGAATGTAGATTAAAAAGTTCAGTAGAATCGATTGCTTGAGCACTGCATTCATACCATCTACATCACCTTCACCATGACGGCGGGCAATAATTGCGGTTACTGCAATCGATAAGGCCCGGCAGATGACAAGCATAACCATTTCTGGTTGTCCCATGATACCTACAGAGGCCAGTGCAGAGGCCCCCAACGAGCCTACCATGGCTAAATCGATGGCAGTCATCAGCTGCATCATGAGCCCTTGCAAGGTCGCAGGCCATGCAATTTTTAAGTATTTATTATATAAGTTTTTTGTAGTATCTACCGGTCCCAGTCGATCCTTCATCGGTAATATGGTATCTACTGAGAACCAGCGTTGTAATGATGTTAACATAATGACTCCCCATAATAAACCCATAGAGATTACATTAAACTTCCCATAATATTACCGTATTATATCATATAACATATGAGAAGTCATTCATATGTTATGCAATTTAAATAATAACTTATATCAAAAATGCAAAGAACCCTCTTGCATACGTTTTATACCCAACAGGGTATAAGTATCGTAGTTAAGAGGGTTCTTTATTTTATTCCAAGATTATTGTATCTTTACAATTTGATTTCTATTATCAATTTTTATTACTTAGCCTTTGGATGCCAACAATTTATCCACCGCTGCTTTCAAATCATCTAAGCCCTTCTTCGTTTCTGCCAATTCACGACGTTGTTGTTCGTTCTCAGCTTCTAACGTAGTCAGACGAGCTGCTTGATCAGCGATAACATATTTTTGTTCCGCATTTTCCTTTTTAAGACTAGATACTTCATCTTGCATTACATACACAGAGCTAATAGGACCTGCTTTGTAACGGTCAGGAATATTTTTCTTTTCTGGGCTAGAACCAAATTTATGAGTTACCCCAGCATTCACCATGTTACGGTTTGCACCGAGAGATACGCCAACATTGAACATTGTATCTTCGTTTGTATAATGTGCAAGACCTAAGGCAGCTGCTGTTTCACCACGATAATTACCTACGCCAGCCATCACTTGAGTTGGTTCCAATGGATCGTATTGGATTGGTTTCAACGCTGCCATGGCTGCTGCATGAGCACCTACGCGTTGTACCTCGCCCGCTACTTGACCAATAGCATCACCAATTCTTGCATTAGATGCTTTCAACTGACTTACATTAACTGCATCAGTATCATCTGTACCAGGGGCAATGCCTTTAAGTTGGTTATTACCATTATTGAGACCATCCTTAGTCAAGGAAATAGGGCCTGCATTAGGATTATTAGGGTTTGCACTACCAGGTGTAATTGTTATGCCATTACCATCTGTTACAGTCGTGTTACCTGCTGCATCTTTAAATGTAGCAGACTTCATATCCTTGAGCTCTGGATTTACTGCATAACTAATCGTTTTACCAGCTTGGCTAACCATCATATTATTGCCCGCTTTGAAAGTAACTGTTTCATCAGTTTTTACTTTTTCAGCAGTCGCTGTTGGTGTGCTATTAACACCTGAACCTTCTGTACCAACAGTTGCATTCCAGCCTGCATTTTCAACGGCAGATTTTACTTGATCTTCAGTAGCTGCACGGCCAGACGCAATATTATTTGAATTCCAAGTTTTATTAGTCAAACCTGTAACAACACCATCTTTGCCATTTACAGCAACAGGATTATTACCACCAGTAGTAATGATGCCATCTTTACCATCGATACCTACAGTACCAATTGTAGCCTTCCCATCCTTACCATCAAGAGCAATCTTATCGCCCGCTTTTACAGAACCATTCTTGCCATCGATAGCAACTGCATTAGCACTATCACCAGCTTTAATCGTACCAGTTGTACCATCTACAGTTACTGCCTTAGTTGGATCTGTGCCCAATGTAACGGTATCATTTAATTTATTGTCATAAATGATATGTCCATCAGCGGCAGTAGTCTTAGTCAATACAATATTGCCTGTAGTACTACCAGCACTTTCACCACCATTAGCAGTCAATTCTGTTTTAGACGCCTTAGACTTAGCCTCTAATTGACGTACATTGACAGCATCTGTGTCATCTGTACCATCTGCAATCTTAGAAATTTTATTGCCCCCATTATCGAGGCCATCTTTAGTTAAGGATACAGGATCCTTACCAGCTGCAGTAATTGTTACACCGTCTTTAGTAAGAGCTGTTTTATTACCATTGCCATCATCGATAACTGTGCTATCCGCTGTGGAAGTATTTGTTTTTGTACCATCAGTAATCTTAGTACCATCAGCTGTTGTTGCGGTAGACTTAGCACCATCTGTTACTGTATTACCAGCTGCAGTAGATGTATTCGTTTGCGTACCTGCAGTTTGTGTAATGGAATCACCATTGATAACAGTTGTGTTATTACCCGTACCGTTGAAGCTTGCAGAGTTCATATTCACAAGGTCTTTATTCAAGGAATATGTGAAGTCACGCTCATTTTGGTTGATTGTGATGTTTTCACCTGCAATCATCGTAACCTTTGCGTCTTTACCTACTTTGGCATCTGTCTTAGTACCAGTTTGTTTACCAGATGTAGCAGCATCTTTGTCTGCTGTAATTTGCCATGTTTGGTTAGCCGCAGCATCAGCTACTGCTTTCAATTGATCCTCTGTAGCAGCACGGCCAGAAACAGCATTGCCATCCCAAGTCGTATTAGCGAGACCTGTTACATGGTTATTTGTACCATCTACAGTGACACCACCGATATTCGCTGCTTTGCCTGTAATAGTACCAGTAGTACCATCTAACGTTACCGCCTTATTACCACCAGTTGTAATTGTATTATTAACACCATCAATAGCTGCACTACCAATAGTAGCTTTACCAGTTGTGCCATCAATAACAATGGCATTAGCGCCAGAACCAAATGTCAATGTATCATTAAGTTTTACATTGTAAATTGTATGACCATCTGCAGCCGTTGTAGATGTTAATTTTACATTACCTGTTGTTGTATTAGCCGCTTCATCATCATTAGCAGTGATTTCTGTTTTAGATGCTTTTTTAGCTGCATTAATTGCATCAGCTACATTCTTAGCTGTTGCCACGCCATCTGTAGCAGGAGCTGTAACAGTACCATCTGTGCCAGCTGTAATAGCCGCTGTTTTTACGTCATATTTAACAACGCCTGCATCATCAATAGTAGCAGATGTTAATGTACCATCTTTAAAGTTCAAGCCATCAGCTAAGGATACTTGTTTAGCAGTACCATCATTTGCTTTGTAAGACAATTTAGTCTTAGTTGCAACCTTAGTACCATCAATCGTTACCTTGTAATCCTTAGTTGTGCCATCTGCACTTGGTGTACCTGTAACAGTCAACGGATTATCCGCATCAGTTGTATCAGTACTTACTGTAACTGCACTGACAGCAGATTTCTTAACCTCTGCTTCAGATACTTTTACAGTCAAGTTCTTACCATCTGCATCAGTTGTTACATATTTACCGTCGCCTTTGATACCCAATGTATCGTCTTTAAGGTTGACTACACCGGCAGAAGTATTTGTATCGCCAGCAAATTTCAAGTTAATTGCATCAGTGCTTGCTTTAGCTGCCTTGTTAATAGCATCTGCTACATTTTTAGCTGTTGCTAAGCCATCATCGCCTGTGACAGATGCTGCACCAGTAGTGGCATTACTATCGATAGTAGCACGTTTTGTAGATACCTCTACAGTATCGCCATTCATCTTCGTAGAAATGAAATCACCTGTAGCACCTTTTACATTAAATGCTACATCCCCATCTTTTAAGGATTGGCTAGATACATTACCACTATCCGCGCCAAGGGACACTTTACGGCTCACAGCCGCTGCAGAATCATTGATCTTAGTCTTAGTATCATCATTAATATCAAATGTTACCTTGCCATCATTATCTACAGTGGCCTTTGTCATCGTGCCATCTACAAAGTCTAAGCCTTTAGATAATTTAACAGACTTAGCATCTGCATCAGCTGCGCTATTAGCACGGTATGTCAACGTTTGGCTTGCTACAGTATCTTTTAACTGTTTTACATTTACTGCATCAGTATCATCAGTACCTTCTGCAACCTCTTTAATTTTGTTGCCACCAGCCTTGATTTCATCAAGAGTAAATTGGATTGTTTTAGCTCCTCCTGCAGATTCGGCAATTAGTCCTTGTGCATTATGAATAGATTCATTTCCATTCGCATCGTTGAAAGCAAGTTCACGAGATGTAAGATTATTAGCATCAGAACCACTACGAAGATACAAAATGTCTGATCCAAGAAACGTTTCAACTCCATTAGCACCAGTTTCGCCATTATTAATGCTTAAACCCTCACGATTAATTTTGGTATAAGCACCGCCACCCGAAGATGTAAATGTACCGCTAGAATCTGCAGCATCAAACTTGATTGTTTCACCTAGACCATCTTCAAAGGAAATAGTGTTCATTTTCTTAAGATCTTTGTTTAATGTAGTAGCGATTTTTTTACCAGTTTGAGTAACTGTAATATTATCGTCACCAGTAAAGTTAACAGTATCTCCACCGGCTACAGTAGTCGGTGTACCACCATTAGCAGATAGATTCCACGCTGCACCTGCTCTTGCTGTAGTAGCCGCTTTATTAATCGCATCAGCCACGTTCTTAGCAGTTGCTAAGCCATCATCACCTGTAACAGAGGCAGTACCTGCAGCGTCACTGTTAATAGTAGAACGTTTTGTGGAAACTTCTACAGTGTCGCCATTCATCTTCGTAGAAATGAAATCACCAGTCACACCTTTTACATTAAACGCTACATCGCCATCTTTTAAGGATTGGCTAGATGCTGTGCCACTATCGGCACCAAGAGAAATATTACGAACTACTGCATCAGAAGAATTATCTACTTTAGTTTTAGTGTCTGTATCTAAACCAACTGTAATCGTTTGACCATTTACAGTAGCTTTTACACCATTAGCACCAGCTACATTAAGTTTTTGGTTTTTAAGATCAATAGTCCCATTATTAGTACCATCTGTAATATTTAGGTTTTGGGACAAGTTAGCAACGGCTTGCTTAACATCACCAATATTGGCTGCATTAGTATCAGTTGTACCACCACTTGCAACATTAGTGATTGTTTTATTGCCTGCGTTGATACCATCAGTTTTATCAATAGAGATGCCGCCTACAGTTACTTTATCTGTTGTAATACCAGTACCTGTAATTGCAGTCGTACCATTTGTTAAGCTAGATGTATTGATTACTGTGTTGCCAGCAGTAATAGAATCTACGGTAAGATCTTTCTTTGTGGCTACAGTAATTTTCTTTTTATCTGTACCATCTTGAGTAATCAAGATATTGTCGCCATTGATAAGATCTACTGTATCCCCACCTTGTACAGATGTTTTATCTGTTGTGCTGGAATTTGTTGTAAGATTCCATGCCGCACCAGCTTTAGCTGCATCAGCGGCTTTATTGATAGCATCGGCTACATTTTTAGATGTTGCTAAACCATCATCACCTGTTACAGATGCTGCACCTGTATTGGCATCGCTAGTAATAGCTGCACGCTTAGTGGAAATTTCAACAGTGTCGCCATTCATCTTCGTAGATACTAAGTCACCTGTAGCACCTTTCACGTTGAATGCTACGTCGTTATCTTTCAAAGATTGGCTAGATACTGTACCGCTATCTGCACCAAGAGAGATGTTACGAGCTATTGCTGTAGAAGCATTATCTACTTTAGTTTTTGTAGCTGCATCAAGACCTACTGTAACAGTTTGGCCATTTACAGTTGTAGTTACACCATTTGTACCGGAAACAGTAAGTTTTTGATTCTTAAGATTTACAGTACCGTCTGTACCACCATCAGAAACAGTAAGATTTTGAGATAGGCCATCTACAGCTTTATTGATAGAATCCGCTACATTTTTAGCAGTCGCTAAACCATCTGTAGGGCTATTTACTTTAGCTTTACCATCAGCATCATTAGTAATCGTTTCAGTGGCAGTAGAAATAGTTACATTGCCATTTATACCTACCGTAGCTTTTGTAAAAGTACCATCTATAAAGTTTAAACCATTTGCAAGGGATACTTTATTTGTATTAGCACCATTAGCTTTGTATGTTAATTGTGTTTGATTAGCTAGCTTAGTAGTATCGATACCAATAGCATAATCTTTAAAATTAGTACCTGCTGTTGGTGTTACAGTAATAGGATTATCTGCTGGTGTAGCTTTACTTACCGTTACAGCAGTTACAGCTAAATCCTTAACCTTAGCTGGATCAACAGATACTTGAACACCTGTAGTAGAGGCCTTTGTAGTAACTAAATTACTATCGCCATATACTTTGAATGTTGCATCGCCATCTTTTAAATATTTTAGGCCTGTAGTGCCAGAATCACCTGTTAAACCAATGCCTTTCGTTGTAGCATTCACAGTGTTGTTATCTAAACCGACTGTTAGAGTTTGTCCATTTACATAGGTTCTAACACCATTGGCACCAGAAACGGTTAATTTTTGAGTTTCTAATTTAACCTTACCATTATGGCTACCATCTGAAAGATTAAGATCTACACCATAGATAGCATTTTTAAGGTCTGTAATATTAGCCGCATTAGTACCTACATTACCGCCGCTAGAAACATTGGTAATTTGTTGCCCCCCTGCACTAATAGAGTCGGTACCAAACTTAACAGTTCTTGTACCATTTTTCGCAGTTAAACCATCACCAGTAATGGTTACATTTTTAGGACCCGTAGGTGAACCCATTTGTAGTGTTGTATTACTTAACACATTATTGCCAGCTGTAAAAGATTGACCTGTAAAAGATCTACCAGAAACAGCCCCGTTTGAACCATCTAGAGTAATTTGATTACCACCATAAGAAACTGTAACGGATTGATTAGCTTTCACAGTATCTACTGTAATCGCCTTATTCAAAGAAGTAGTAATTTTTTTGCCATTACGAGTTACTGTAAGATTATTATCTCCGCCAAAAATCACAGTATCTGATTTATTGATTACTTCAGGAGCACTAGGATCCCTATCCGCAGCTACTTTCCAGCTATATGCATTGGCAGAAATAGCTTTATTAATAGCATCTGCTACATTTTTAGAGTCCGCCATACCTGCCGCATTTGCAGAAGCTTGACCATTTGTGACATTAATATTTTGTGTTTTACCTGAAATTGTAAGGTTTTGACCGTTAGCAGCCGTTGTAATATATGTGTTATCCCCCTTAAGGCCTAATGTACTATTTGCAATATTTACATTGCCAGTATTCACATTGCCAGAAAATGCAAGGTTCACACTCTTTAATTGAGCTACGTTAACTGCATCTGTATCTTTTGTACCCGCTGCAAGGCCTGTAAGTTGACGTGTTACAGTACTACCATTACCAATAGAAACAGCACCATTTGTGCTGGTAAGCACATTGCTATTTAAACCGGAATAAATATCTGTACGGTTTGTATTAGGATTATAACCTTTAACACCTCCAGCTACATCGGCAACGGAATCACGTCCTAAGGCAACACCACCATCAACGGTAGCTCTAGAATCAGGACCAATAGCAACGGATTTAACTGCACTTGCATTAGAGGCAGTCCCGATAGCTATAGAATGTTGAGATGTGGAGTTAACGCGACTACCTATGGCAATTGATTCTAAACCATTAGCTGTCGTTGCGGAGCCGATTGCAAGAGCTTTATTACCTGTAGCAGTCGTTGGAGTAGGTCCATAAGAACCAATGGCAATAGTTCCATCATCATTAGCTGTAGCACTAGCACCTAACGCCACAGAGTTAGCACCTTTAGCAGTTACATTCATACCAGTAGCAACACTGTTAAATGCAATCGACTGAGCAGCTTGACCAACTGCGACACCGCCTAAATCAGCCTTAGTTCCATTAGTACCCACAGCAACACCATTGGCACCTTTTGAGGTAGTAGAAACACCGATAGCAATACCATTGTCCCCTGTCACTGAACTTTTTTTACCAATAGCAATACTGCTATTTCCAGTTGAAGAACTTTCGCCCCCAATAGCAATACCATAATCTTTAGTCGCATTGGCGGACATACCGATACCAACACCAGCAGTGCCACCAGCCTTTGCCCTTGAGCCCAACGCCGTAGAAGATGCACCAGATGCAACAGTACCATGACCAAATGCAGTAGAATCATTATCAGATGCAGTGGCATCTGCGCCCAGTGCACTTGCATAGTTACCTGTAGCCTTAGAGCCAGTACCGACTGCTACAGCTGCATCTACGGAAGCAAGGGAGTTAGCCCCTAACGCTGTAGCATTACCAACAGCACTAGCATCAGCACCTAAAGCACTCGCATATCTACCTGTAGCTTTAGCACTAACACCAACGGCTATAGACTTATCACCAGTGGCACTAGTCTTAGAACCTAACGCTGTAGCACTATCAGCTGTAGCTGCAGCATTAATGCCAACTGCTACAGATCTATCACCAGTAGCACTAGTCTTAGAACCTAATGCCGTAGCACTATCAGCTGTAGCATAAGCAGCTAAACCTAGTGCAACCGTAGATTTACCTGTTGCATGGGCACCAGCCCCTACTGCTGTAGCAGGTAAAGCAGCTGGTGCCACTTCTGGAGCTGTTGCTTCACTTTGATAGCCAATTGCAATAGATTGGTGACTACCAGAATTCGCCGCATTACCAATAGCTAGTCCATTAGTTTTACCACTATCTACAATACCATTTGCAAGTGATGCAGATGGTTTATCCGTTATTGGTGCCGGTGCTGCTGCAACATCAGTTACGCCTGCAGTTTGCATCGCTAAAGCAGCTAATATACTCGCTACTACAATTTTCTTTTTCCCTGTTTTATTTTTTGCCATTTCAGATACTACGACATAGCACTGTTTGGACTTAGACCAAATTACTTTAAATATTTTATTCATATGTTTTCCTCTTCTAAAATACTAACCCTCAACTATATGAATTTTATGTTCCATACTTCTCTCAGTCTGGAAATAATGAAAGCTACATAGCTTTACATTTATAAAAACCTATTTTCAATTTTACCATAATTCATCTAATTTTCTCAATTTAAAAGTTTATTTTTTGGATATTTACTATTATCTCAATTACGCATAAAACACGTCTAAATACGCATTATTATCATAATTCATTTATAATTCACCTTAATAAATTGCATGTATTTTTGTATTTTTATGTCATCAACTGAGAATGTCAAAAGCAAAAAACTGTATCATAAAAATGTTCCATTTTTACAAAATATACATAATTTATACATGATATTCGCTTCAATTTAACATTTTATTAATTATCAAACTATAATTTTAAAACTATTTTATCTTTCAGATACAGCTTTAATAAAATATTTTTGTTCTTATACTAAAAAGAGCCCCCTCTTTCGAGGGAGACTCTTTCTAATTTTACATATCCATTCACAAGATATACATAGTTCTAACTATATGTACACTATGATTATGCTTTATTTGCCAACAATTGGTTAACTGCTGCTTTCAATGCATCAATTTCAGATTGTTGTTGTTCAAGCTTGGATTTGTACTCTTCATTTTGGGAACGCAAGTGACTCACTTCATCTTGCATTACGTAGATAGAGCTGATAGGGCCAGCTTTATAACGTTCTGGAATCGCATCTTTTCTATCACGGCTGCCACCAAATTTATGAGTTACACCAGCATTGATCATATTGTGGCTAGAACCAAGAGTAACACCTATGTTGAACATAGTGTCTTCAGTTTTGTAATGTGCAAGACCGATTGCACCAGCTGTTTCACCACGGTAGTTACCAATACCAGCCATAATTTGTGTTGGTTCCAATGGATCGTATTGAATTGGTTTCAACGCTGCCATAGCTGCTGCATGAGCACCTACACGTTGTGTTTCAACACCTACACGGTTAATAGCCTCTTGTAAACCTGCTTGTGCACCTTTCAATTGGCTAACGTTTACTGCATCTGTATCTGCTGTACCAGGTGCTACACCATGAATTTGGTTACCACCATTGTTCAAGCCATCCACAGTAAGGGATACAGGACTAGCTGCAGAGTTTGCAGGGGTAATAGTCATACCTGCGCCATTAACTGTTGTAGAGTTACCAGCTGCATCTTTTACAGTTGTACCAGCAGGAGTGATTTTAGTGGATGGACCATTTTCATCACCTACAGTTACACTGTTAAGACCTTTCACATCTTTAGCTAGGCTATATGTGAAAGTAGTTCCGTCTTGTTTAACTTCAAGGTTATCACCTGCTTGGAATTTAACAGTATCGCCACCTTGTACTTTTTCAACAGTACCGCCAGCTGCAGTTACGTTCCATGCAGATAGATCTTTAACTTGTTTTTTACCAGCATCTGTTAAGTTGCTCAAGTCTTGATTTGCTGCATTATCGATTTTCGCTTTTGTTGCATCATCGATCTTAACAGTTACATCTTCACCATTAGCTTCAGTTGTTAAACCGTTTTCGCCTTTAATGTTGAATTTAACATTGCCTGTGCTCAAGGATTTTTCCTCAGTAGAACCAGTGTTACCACCTAAGGAAATCTTACGACCGATAGCTTCTGTGTTTTTATCAATTTGAGCTTTGTTTGCTGCAATATCACCAGCATTTTTAGTAATGTTAGCTTTATTTGCTGCTACTTGATCATCAACTGCTTTTAATTGATCTTCTGTTGCAGCACGGCCAGATACTGGTTGTGTTACACCAGGATTCCATGTTGTATTAGTTAAGCCTGTTACCTCTGGTGTTTCTACACCATCAGTTGCTTTTACTTTAGGTGCTGTAATTGTTTGATTTGCAGTTACAGTATCGAATGTTACATCTTTCTTAGTCGCAACAGTGAAATCTTTACCATTTTGAGTAATGGAGATGTTATCACCATCGATGAACTTAACTGTGTTACCACCTTCAACCTTTTCAGCAGTACCATTGTTAGCCACTACATTCCATGCAGATAAATCTTTAACTTGTTGTTTACCAGCATCTGTTAAATTGCTCAAATCAGTATTTGCTGCATTGTTGATTTTATTTGTAGTATCATCGTCTAATTTAACAGTTACATCGTCACCATTAGCTTCAGTTGTAATGCCATTTGCACCTTTAATATTGAATTTCACATCACCTGTGCTCAAGGATTTTTTATCTGTATCGCCATTATCACTGCCTAAGTAAATCTTACGAGCGATAGCTGTTGTGTTTTTATCAATTTGTTCTTTATTTGCTGCAATATTATCTTTGTTAACTTTAATAGCATCAGCATTCTTAGTGATATTAGCTTTATTTGCTGTTACTTGATCATCAACTGCTTTCAATTGATTTTCAGTTGCAGCACGACCAGATACAGGTGTTGTTTGGCCTGGTACCCAAGTAGTATTAGTCAAACCACTCACTTCAGGAGCTGTAATTTTTTGGTTTGCTGTTACATTATCGAATGTTACATCTTTCTTTGTGGCAACAGTGAACTCTTTACCATTTTGTCTAATGGAAACATTATCACCATCGATGAATTTAACTGTATCGCCACCTTGAACCTTTTCAGCAGTACCATTATTAGCTACTACCTTCCAAGCTGCTAAATCTTTAACTTGTTGTTCACCAGCTGGATTCAAGTTGCTCAAATCACGGTTTGCTGCATTATCGATTTTATCTTTTGTAGCATCGTCCAATTTAACAGTTACATCTACGCCATTAGCTGCAGTAGTAATGCCATTTTCACCTTTAATATTGAACTTCACATCACCTGTGCTCAAAGATTTTTCATCTGTATCGCCATCATCACTGCCTAAGGAGATTTTACGAGCAATAGCTTTTGTATTTTGGTCAATATTAGTTTTATTTGTAGCAATATCGCCGGCATTTTTATTGATAGCTGTTGTATTATCTGCGATTTTTTGCTTGTTATCAGCAATATCGCCAGCATTTTTAGCAATATCACCGGCATTTTTAGCAATATTTGTTTTATTTGTTGCAATATCACCAGTATTTTGAGTGATATTGTCTTTATTTGTTTGAACTTGATCATCAACAGCTTTCAATTGATCTTCAGTAGCTGCACGACCAGACGTAATATTATTTGGATCCCAAGTTTTATTAGTCAAGCCTGTTACTTGAGGAGTTTCTACACCTGTTGTAGCTTTCACTGTTGGTGCTGTAACTGTTTGATTTGCAGTAACAGAATCAAATGTTACATTTGACTTAGTCGCAAATGTGAAGTCTTTACCAGATTGCGTAATAACAATGTTATCACCATTGATGTACTTAACAGTGTCGCCACCTTTAACATCTTCAGCAGTACCATTGTTAGCAACAACCTTCCAAGCCGCTAAATCTTTAATCTTTTTCTCACCATCTGGAGTCAAATTACTCAAATTTTTGTCAGCAGCGTTATCAATTTTATTTTTAGTAGCTGTATCAAGTTTAACTGTTACATCATTACCAGAAGCTGTTGTAGTAATACCATCTTCACCTTTAATAGTAAAGTCTACATCATCACTGCTTAAGGATTTCTTAGTTGTAGTACCAGTATTACCATTCAAGAAAATCTTACGCGCAATAGCTGTTGTATTTTTATCGATATTTGTTTTATTTGTTGCAATATCACCAGCATTTTTAGTAATTGCTGTTTTATTTGCATCTACTTGATTATCAACTTTTTTCAATTGATCTTCTGTAGCCGCACGACCAGGTTCAGGTGTTGTTTGACCTGGAGTCCAGTCTCTATTAGTTAAGCCTGTTACTTGAGGTGTCACTACACCTGTTGTAGCGTTCACAGTTGGAGCTGTAATTGCTTGCGTAGCTGTAATATTATCAAATGTTACATTTTTCTTTGTGGCAATTGTAAAGTCTTTACCAGCTTGCGTAATTTCGATGTTATTACCATCGATGAACTTAACAGTGTCTCCACCTTTAACATTTTCAGCAGTACCACTATTAGCAACTACTTTCCATGCTGCTAAATCTTTAACCTTTTGTTCACCAGCTGGATTTAAATTGCTCAAGTTTTTATCAGCAGCATTATCGATTTTGTCTTTAGTATCAGCATCAAGTTTAACAGTTACATCGTCACCACTTGCTACAGTTGTAAGACCATTGTCACCTTTAACATTGAATTTTACATTGCCTGTGCTCAAGGATTTTTCTCCAGTAGAACCAGTGTTGCCACCTAAGGAGATTTTACGAGCAATTGCAGTTTTATTAGCTTCTGCTTTATCGTCTGTTTTCTTCAATTGAGAAACATTGACAGCATCTTTAGCAGCTACACCATCTGCTACATTAGTAACCTTCATGTCGCCTGCATTGATGCCTGTGTTGCCATCAATTTTTACAGTTGGATTGCCTGCAGCATTATTGAAAGATGCACTGTTCAAGCCAGTAAGATCTTTCTTCAAAGCTACAGAAATATTTTTATCATTTCTTGCAACAGTAATGTTATCATCACCAGAGAAATCTACTTTATTACCTTTTTCCACTGTTACTGGTGTTGCTTCACCATTAGCAGAAAGATCCCAAGTATATTTATTTTGATCAATCGCATTATTAATAGCGTCAGCTACATTAGCGGAGTCAGCCATACCAGCTGTGCCTGTAGCTGTACCATTTGTTACAGTAATGTCTTGCTTTTTACCAGCAATTGTAATTTTCTTACCATTAGCTGTAGTTTCAATGTATGTATTATCGCCATTTACAGCTAACTTGCTATTTGCTAAATTCACATCGCCACTACCAGTGTCACCTGTGAAAGCAAGGTTAACGCTTTTCAATTGCGCCACGTTAACAGCATCTGTATCAGCTGTACCAGCAGCAACATAGTTGATTTGACGAGTTTGATCTGTTGTACCTACTGCAACACCGCCTAATGTAGATGTTAGAGTTGTACCAGTTAAGCTAGCATATGTATCAGTACGACCAGTATTAGCATTATAACCTGCTACACCTGCTGCAGTACTAGCAACAGATTTAGAACCAATAGCTACACCTTCAGCTGTTGTTGCACTAGCACCATCACCAATAACTACAGATTTTTCTGCAGCTGCAGTTGTAGACGCATTTGGGCCAATGGCGATAGAGTTATTTGCTTGAGCGCCAGTATTGTCTTGGTTTGGTGTATCTGTAGATTTAATAGATACATATTTATAAGCAATTTGATCCACGATAGCAGCCAACTGAGAACCATTGATGGCATCCGTAGATGTGGAGCTTACTTCACCAGGTGCTACGTTTTTCAACTGACGTTCATAACCTGCAGCACCGAAGGAAACAATATCACCTTCTAGTGTTTTGTCACCACCAGCCCATGTTGCTGTAATACCATTTGGCAATGTATAGCTAGATTGTTTTGTACCAGCTTTATCTGTAGTAGAACCACCACCTAAGGCAACAGAGTTATCTCGATTTGCCTTAGCACCTGTACCAATAGCGATGGCATTTGTTACAGAATCATTATCTGCAGCACTTGTATTTACACCATTTAGAGAACCAGCGATACGATTTTTAGAGTCAGCGCCCGTACCAATAGCAATACCAGCATTACCAGATTGCCCTTTAGTACCCACTGTGATACCGATATGGTCTGCTGTAGCATTATTATAATCACGCCACTTAATTTCATATCCTGTTAAATCTTTAACAGCATCAGAAACGGTCCCAACTTTAGCTCTCCCTGTATTAATATCAGTATAAACTGCTCTAGTAGACGTCATTCTATCAGCATCGTCACCGCCAATAACAATAGATGAGTGACCAATGGCTTTAGTATTACCACCAATAGCTATACTTTGGTCACCTATAACGGTAGCCCCTTGCCCCGGTAATGCACCACCACCAATGGCAATACCTTGTGAAAATGAAGTACCAACTTCGTTTACCGTCGCACTAGTACCAATAGCAATCGCAGTACCACCATTTGCTATGGAATTTTTACCTACAGCAACACTTGGTGTATTACCATATAGACCTTTTGAATAAGCATTTTGACCAATAGCAATCCCACCACCAGCAGTTTCTGTTTTTGCAGCAGTACCAATTGCAACAACATCACTATTAGAAGCTTTTACATTTGTACCTAAACCAACTGCATTTACACCTGTAACACTAGCATTGCTACCTAAACCGACTGCATTAGGACCTGTAACACTAGCACTGCTACCTAAACCGACTGCATTAGCACCTGTAACACTAGCACCGATACCTAAACCGACTGCATTGGCACCTGTAACACTAGCACCGCTACCTAAACCGACTGCATTGGCACCTGTAACAGTAGCACTTTTACCTAAACCAACTGCATTGGCACCTGTAACAGTAGCACCGTTACCATAAGCTACAGATGCACCAGCAGAGTTAGCAGGCACATCATTTACCGCCAATGCCACATTACCATTTGTCATAGCCAATGCCGCAAACACAGCAGCCACAACAACTTTCTTTTTACCACTATTGTTCTTAGCTAATTCAGATACTACTACGTAGCAATTTTTAGATTTGTTCCAAACTACTTTAAAAATCTTGTTCATTCATTTTCTCCTTTAAACTACTATATATCTCTCAAACTTCTATATAATAAGTAATTTCAATTCAAGTTTTTTCGATATGGTAAGTATGCCAAATTTTTCGATATACTAGCAACCCCTTTTCACTAATATTTCATTTTTGAATAGGCATTGCAAATATAGCAATTATAATATTTTATAAAGATGTATATTAAAATACAATTAATAGTTGCGTAAATTTTACACCATATTTAGGAAGAAAAATGAATCTAAACTCACAATTTATTTTTCTATATAAATATAATTAATAAATCTCCAAAAATGTAAATACAACTCTTTATATAACTGCATACTAAAAGCTCTATCATCTTTACAAAATTATTTTTATTAAATTTTTATAAAGTACTTTTTCAGTCATACAAGAACAAATTTATGAAAAAAGGAACGTCTAAAGAAATAATTTCTTTAGACGTTCCTTTTATATTACATTATTTAATTTAAACACATAAGTACTTTGATTATTAGCTAATATAATACGCTTATTCAAGCATTTCATATACATTCGGTATATCTCTTGCGCTGTTTCTATAGATATGATATTAAAATTAATTCCATCCCCAATAGGCAACTGGCTCAGTCTAGGCAGATCTGCCGTAATAACGGTACCGATTTTAGTATAGCCACCCGTTGTTTGTCGATCCGCCATGAGAATGATTGGATTGCCATCAGATGGAACTTGAATAGATCCAAACACAGCGCCATCAGATATGATATCGGCACCGTCGATGTGTTCAACAGGTGCTCCATCTAGCCTAAAGCCCATGCGATCGCATTGAATGGTCAATGTATAGAGTTCGTTGCTAAAATTGCGAATCCCTGTTTCTGTAAAGTACTTCGCTTGCGAGCACAGTACAACCCGTAGCGGTTCGTGGCATTCACGGCCGCCCCGATTAAATAGAACCGTATTAAATAAATGATTTGATTCTCTAGTATAGTCGCAGATGATAGTATCACGCATGCAGTCCTTTAAACGTACTTCATCGCCAGCTACTAGAGGACGTCCTTCAAATCCGCCAATATTCGCCTTTGTATGTGTCGCTACGCTACCATTGATTTCGGGCACATCGATGCCACCGGCGAAGGAAATATACATGCGCACCCCACATTGGCTAAAGCTGCCAGAGATGACATCGCCGTCATGACAAACAAAAGGAATGTACCGCGGCACCTCCACATTATTAATGGTAGGCCTCATGTCAGCACCTGTGAAAGCAACAATGCATGTGCCTTTCACCTTTAGCGTTGGGCTGAGCACGGTACACTCCAAAGCCCCTACGGGCTTCGTATTCCCTACGAGGGCTTGGCCGATATAGTAGCTTTCACCATCCATAGGACCGGCCACGGGCATGCCATATTGTTGAAAGCCTACGCGCCCACCGTCTTGCACGGTGGTCATCATACCAGGCGCAACCACCTCAAAGGACGCATTCTTATATTCACTTACCGCCACGGAGGTCACCTGCCTTTACATGATGCACAACGGGCTTAAACGAGGAGCCCAATTTCTTAATACAGTGGAACGCACCTTCATCAATAGGAACATAGCGCACATAATCGCCGGCCTTGAGAAGAGCCGCCTGTTCTCGACACTCATTGTACATGGACACAGGTGTACGTCCAATAATTTGCCAACCCCCAGGGGAATCCGATGGATAGGTACCTGTCTGCTCGCCCGCAATGCCTACAGAACCTGCTGGAATATGGGTGCGCGGCGAAGATAAACGAGGTGTAGCAATGCGCGGATCCATGCCACCCAAATAGGTAAAGCCCGGAATAAAGCCCATCATATACACGAGATAGTCCGTACCACTGTGGATGCTCACCACGTCGGCCTCTGTTAGGTGATTATGAGAGGCTACAAATCCAAGGTCTGGACCGAATTCACCACCATAGACGGTCGGTATTTCTACGACCGTTAGAAGTTCACTTTCATCAGCCCTGACAGGCTGCGTACAGATAGGTTCAAGAATGTGGCACAGTTCAGCATAGGTATAGCGCAATGCATCATACTGAATGAGAAGCGCACAATAAGTAGGCACCATCTCAATAATCCCCTCTAAATGGAGACTTTCAATACCCGCCACGGTCTGACGGATACGCTGATTAATCTTAGGGTCAATGACTTGACCGAATTCGATGGAGATAGCACTATCCCCAACCGGAGAAATTGTGGGATTCATATGTGCCCCCTAACCTAATAATTTCGCAATACCTTGCAAGGATGTAACGCCGATATAGGCAGTCACAAGCACGACAATCCAACCAGTATAGAATAGAATCGGATTGTGTTTATAGTCCCCTACGATATTCGTCTTACGCGTTGCCAATAACATAACAGCCAAAGTAACAGGCAAGATCAAACCATTCACAGAGCCTGCCACGATTAACAGCGTAGCCGGTTTGCCGATAAAGATAAGAATGCATGTGGACACGAAGATGAATGCCATGATGGTCAATTTTTCATACCGTTCCACCACCTTGAACAAGGTTTTAAGGAAAGATACCGATGTATAGGCAGCGCCTACAACAGATGTCAACGCGGCACAGAAGAACACGATACCGAATAATTTATGACCGATTTCACCAGCGCCGAGTAAGAACGCAGAACCTGCTGGATCCTTTGGATCTAATGCAAAGCCCATGGATACTACGCCGAGTACGGCTAAGAATAACAATATACGAACAATGGCGTCTACGGACATACCCATGAAGGCAGCGCGACATACATCCTTTAAATGTTCACGGCCTGTAATGCCCGCATCAATCAAGCGATGACCGCCGGAGAATGTAATGTACCCACCTACGGTACCGCCGATAAGGGTAATCGTAGCGAGCCAAGGATAATTGGTTGGCACGATGGCATGGGTTGCAGCCTCTGCTACAGGAGGGTTCGTAGAAAACGCTACATAACCGATGAGGACAAGCATGACTGTGCCCAATACCTTCGCCGTATTATCGAGGACGCCGCCCATTTTAGGGGATGCAAACAATAAAATCCCCAAGATACCACTGATAGCAGCCGCCGTTGTTGTATCGATGCCAAATACGATATTAAGGCCCATAGATGCACCGCCAATATTGCCGATGTTAAACGCAAGGCCTCCAAGGGAGATCAAGAACGCCACTGCATAGCCAAGCCCTGGCAATACCTTATTCGCAATGTCTTGGCCCCGCATTTGGGATACGCCGATAATAGTCCACACATTGAGCTGTGCAATGATGGAGAAAATAACGGACACCACGATGGCGAACGCAAAATCCGCCTGTAACTGGCCTGTGAACGCCGCCGTTTGTAACATAAATCCTGGCCCGATGGACGACGTGGCCATCAAAAATGCTGCCCCTAATAGGACAGATAAACTCGCTTTACCTGTAATCGGTTTCATACTGACTCCTTTTATCTATTCTAATACTTACTATTCTTACTCAATCAATTTTGAACTATCGATTTTGGAAATTCGCTACCATGACGCCCGCCTTAGTAAGGCCTTCACGAATATAGTTTGTGAAAGCTATTGCTTTTGGATTATCGCCATGGACACATACGGAATCGGCCACAATATCGATTGTTTTGCCCGTATTCGTTACGACCTTGCCTTCTTGCACCATCATGAGCACTCGTTCCAAAGCCTCTTGTGGGTCCTTTATGAAAGCCCCCTCTTCCGTACGAGGTACCAATGTGCCTTCTTCTGTATACCCGCGGTCTGCAAAGACCTCTTGTATCACTGGAATACCTCGTCGCTCTGCTTCTTTGGCTATATAACTACCGCTAAGCACCATGGCTCGAACCTTTGGATTCACCGCTTGCAAACCATCTAGCACCGCATCGGCTAAATTCGGCGTTACACACGCCATATTGTAAAAGGCACCGTGTAATTTCATATGCTGTAACTCAACATCGTATTGATTACAAAATGCTTGCAATGCACCGAGTTGGTACACCATATAGGCCCGTGCCTCGTCAGGGCTGACCGCCATCTTTCGGCGCCCAAAGCCCATCAAATCAGGATATCCTGGATGAGCCCCTACGGCTACGCCCTTCTCTTTGCACATCTTAACGGTGGCCTCCATAATGAGAGGATCGCCGGCATGCCAACCACAAGCCACATTAGCACTAGTAACATGGTTTAATACCTCACTATCCATGCCCAATGTGTAATTGCCAAAGCTTTCACCTAAATCGCTATTTAAATCTATATAATGTGACATCACTATTCTCCTCTCGTTCTTCATCTTACTTATAGGCTTGATTTGCCTTATATTCTTCATCTTCCTTATATTCTTCATCTTCCTTATATTCTTGATTTTCCTATATTCTTGATTTCCCTTATATCCTTCATCCTTCGTTATATTCTTCATCTCTTCTTTAAATTCTATAGAATATAGTAACATGATTATACAAAATATATTGATAGGTTATCAATGATTTTTGTCATGTATACAAAATTCATGTAATAACGCAAAAAAGCACTCGACGTAATGTCGAGTGCTTTCACCATCAATAGGACTATTGTTATATGTGTGTATATGGAGAGAGTTGTAAGGAATTCAATGAAAGGGTCAATAGCCTACCGATTATTTATTGTCCTTGGATGCAGCATCATCAGCTTGTTTGCTGTGGTCTGCAGATTTGTCATCATCGGATTTAGCATCGGATGTGTTAGCAGCATCCTTGTCGCTGATCACGATGTGACCATCTACAACATCAGCCAACAAGTGTTTCGCATCGATGTGATCCAAGTAGTAATCAGTTACATTGTCACGAATTTCAGATTCAATAACACGACGTAATGGACGAGCGCCCATTGTTTTGTCATAACCTTGTTCCATCAACAAATCTTTAGCTGCGTCAGTTACATCTAAAGTAATTTGTTTTTTAGCCAAAGTTTTGTTAACTTGGTCGAGCATCAAATCAACGATTTTCTTCAAATCTTCTTTGCTCAATTGATTAAATTCGATAACAGCATTGAAACGATTCAAGAATTCAGGACGGAAGAATGGAGCAATGCGGTCCATTACATCGACTTTGTTTTCATCGTCATTGTCGCTGCCATAACCGAAGCCTGCATTGGATGTAGCAATGATAACAGTATTTTTGAAGTTTACTGTGTTACCTTGACCATCTGTTAAACGACCATCATCCAATACTTGAAGAAGTAGTGTAATAACTTGAGGATCTGCTTTTTCGATTTCGTCGAATAATACGATAGAGTAAGGATTACGACGAACTCGTTCAGTCAATGTGTTGGAGTTATCTTCGTAACCTACATAACCAGCTGTAGCACCAATCAATTTAGAAACGGCTGTGCGATCACTGTATTCGGACATATCCAAGCGAATGATTGCATCCTTGTTACCAAACATATCAAGTGCTAATTGTTTAGCCAATTCTGTTTTACCAACACCAGTAGGACCTACGAATAAGAAGCTACCGATTGGACGGTTACCTTCGTCAAAGCCTGCACGGTTACGACGAATAGCTTTAGAAACAGCTTCTACTGCTTTATCTTGACCGATTACATGAGCTTGTAGACGAGATTTCATATCTTTCAAGCGTTCAATATCGGATGCACCCATTTGAGAAACAGGGATACCAGTCATACGTTCTACCGCTTCGGCTACATCATTAACCTTAGCCACAACCTTTTGATTATCAGTATGCTTGTCGATTTCTTCTTGCAATTTTTGAATACGCATCTTTTCGTTAATAGCGGATTCGTAATCTTCTTTTTGAGCAAACTCTTCTTGTTTTGCTTTAGCATCTGCAATATCTGCTTCTAATGTTTTAATATCAGTTACAGGATGTTGAGATGCCAAGTGAGCTGCTGTTACATCAATCAAGTCGATGGCTTTATCTGGCAAGCTACGTTGAGGAATGTATTGTACGGAATAATCTACAGCTGCTTTCAAAACGGCATCTGGCAATTCAATGTTATGATGCGCTTCGTATAATGGGCGAATGCCTTGTAGAATTTTGAAAGTATCTTCTGCAGATGGGGCATTAACTTTTACTTCATTGAAACGACGCGCAAGTGCTGCGTTTTTCATGATTGTGTTACGGTATTCATCTTGTGTAGTAGCACCGATGACAGTCATTTCACCACGAGACAAAGCAGGTTTCAAGATATCTGCTAAACCTTTAGAGCCTTGACCATCACCTGTGGAACCAGCGCCCAAGATTTGATGGATTTCGTCGAAGAACAAGATGATATTACCAGCAGCCTTAACCTCTTTGATAAGATTTTGGATATTTTCTTCAAAGGAACCACGGTATTGAGTACCAGCTTCCAAACCGGAAATATCGATGGAAATGATTTCTTTATTTTTAATCGCTGCTGGAACATCGCCATTTACAATGGCTTGTGCCAAGCCTTCTACAACAGCTGTTTTACCAACACCAGCATCGCCGACTAGAACTGGATTGTTTTTTGTACGACGTGCTAAGATTTCAGCAGTTTCTTGAATTTCTTTATTACGACCGATAACAGGATCAAGCTTACCATTACGAGCTTCGTCTGTTAAGTTCGTACCTAAACGAGCAAGGATACCATCCTTTTTCATTTTGCCTTGTTGAGCTGCAGCTTGTGCTGCTTGGATTTCTTCATTGGTAGGCAAATGACCTGTTTGACGATAATAAGCAAACTCTTCAGGAGTTACTTCACGACCATTAATTTTATAACGACGATTTTCTGTGGAGTAACCTCCCATATTACTCATCAATTGATTAAACAAATCATTCATGCTACCAAATTCGCTACCAAAGTTATTGAAATTGTTGTTCATATAAATTACCTCACTTTTTTTACTACAAGTATATCTATTTGACCTTTTAAGTCTCTTTAATTTCTTGCTTTATTTCTAGGTTTCTTCAACCTTATGTCATTATAATAATCCAATTAAGTCAAAAAGTCAATAGGTCAAAGTAAATATTTTTGACTTTTTTTGACTTTTATTTTGACAAATCAGATTTATACGATAAGAATATAGATAAACACTGGATTTATGAGAGATAATCAAATTTGAACTTTTAAAATATTTACTATAAATTAGATTGTTTAAATTGATTTATTCCCTATATAATAGAAATAAAGGTCAAAATATATCAAAGGAGATCAAACTATGGCACAACATTCTTCACCACATACTGATTTCAGTACACTCCAAGACGCCCCTATCACGACAAGTGCTAACAACAAAGAACTAGCGAAGCGTATTAAAGACATTTCCCAGCAAGTACTAAAACGAAATTATGAACTCTATAAAGCATTGGAGAACAAATGAATACAGCTAACATCCAATTTACCTTACAAGATATCTATGAGCTCCACGCCCAACTAGAAAGTGCATTTGTCCTTTCACCAGGCGTACGCGATGAAAACCTATTAGCGTCAGCCGTCTATACCCCCTTTCAAACCTTTATGGAAAACGATCTATACCCATCCATCTACGATAAAGCAGCACAATTATGTTACGGCATCGCCAACAATCATCCTTTTACGGATGGAAACAAACGAACAGCATTGCATAGCATGTATGTGTATTTAATTATCAATGGATTCGATATTACGGCAACACAACAAGACGTAGAAAACATGATTATCGATGTTGCTGCAGGTAATATGACCAATGTAGAATTGGCACAATGGTTGCGGGAGAATACTGTAGAGATAGATGCAAATTAATAATTTAACAGAGATACATAGGGTTCTATAAAATAGAACAGGCCTGTTCTATTTCTAACAAGGCACATATATAGGGTCCTTCAAATTAGTACAGGCCTGTTCTATTTCTAACAAGACCTATACATAGGGCCATTCAAATTAGTACTTGCCTGTTCTATTTCTAACAAGGCACATACATAGGGGCCTACAAATTAGTACAGACCTGTTCTATTTCTAACGAGACCTATACATAGAGCCCTTCAAATTAGTACAGGCCTGTTCTATTTCTAACAAGGCACTTATATAGGGTCCTTCAAATTAGTACAGGCCTGTTCTATTTCTAACAAGGCACATACATGGGGGCCTACAAATTAGTACACGCCTGTTCTATTTCTAACAAGGCACATACATGGGGGCCTACAAATTAGTACACGCCTGTTCTATTTCCATAACAGTATATATAGCTCTAACTCTTTTATATACAAAAAGATGAATGGATTTTCCATTCATCTTTTTAAAGTATGTAATTTAATGCTAATTATAAATATTGAGTTATATGACAAAACATGTTGATATTTTAATCCCAATCATTAAGATATAATTTGTCTTAATTATACCCCTCAAAAAACGACAGCTTCTGCGTTGAAATTATGCTTTAAGTTGGGCTCTTTCATTCATATATATTTTTTTAAAGTACTTGCATCAATTTGCATTACATAAAGTAATGCTTTTGTAGAAAGCAATCTCGGTAAGTGTAAATAATATCACACTCTCGGAGTGTCATTATGGGAGGCATAGGCCATATTAGCCACAAATCAGCTATCTGTCTACCAAATGTACGGCACTACCCAAGCACATTCCACGGTGCTTCTCTACTAAACAATCAGTTTAAAAATCGATGAAAACATTTAGTACTATCATCAATAATTTGTGTAAAAGTGATATTACTCTGCTTACAAGTCCACCATTATTATCCTGCTTTATTTTTCACATATTTTGGTAAGAAAATTAACAATTTATACATCTTACCAACATTATTATTGCATCTACTTAGGGTCCAGTGTTTCTAAGAAAAATAAGCTTATTTAAACCAGCAGGATTAAGGATAATAGAACTTCTATCAATATATTTTATCCTATAATATAAGAAACTATATGCCACAAATGGTGTCCACTTACGGACTGTAATTCATAGATAATTTTTATTTTCCATTATTTTTTTCTAAAGGTACAGGATGAATCCCCCCGCCAAACCAAATTTTTGTTTTCACCCATAGCTCATAGTAAAACAACCACTCTACAGTCCATGGAATAATAGTATCTGATATATACATAGATGTGTTAAATTCCTTACCATAATATAAGCAAAGTTTTACTCTATTCTTTTCTCGCTTATATATATGTGGAAAATCAGCTGCGTCAACGTCCACTAAATCATCTCTCTTGACATAAACTTCTGGTAAACCATTTAATCGATATATTAATGTCACCTCATAATATCTGCTTAAAGCTGTCGGTCTCAATTCACAACGCCAGATAATCTGTTTATATGATTGATATATTATTTTACCTGAACGCCAACAATTAGTAAGTTTAAATAATTGCTGAGATATCGTTAACTTCTTAATTCTTAAAAATCTCTTCAAAAATTAATCCTCAACTCCATAAAAAGTATGTTTTTTTACCTTACTACTAGCTGGAACAGTTGCTCCAATAGTGAGTCCTATATCCATATTAACATTTAACCGCCCCACGTCTCTAGCATTTTTATACTCTGTAGCATAAGCTTTAATAGCACGTTTTACCGGGGCATCACCCAATGCCTTACTCCATAAATCAAAAATATCATGTAAACCAGATATTAAATTTACTCTATCTATAAAATCATATTTGGCCTGTTGTAACCATCTAAAAAATTCTTTTGCTTTATTTTTATCTATACACCATTTATCTGCAAAATTTTCATTTGGTTCGACCGGATTTCTAATTATAAATTGCCCATCACTCTCTTCTATTAATTTCCCCATACGTTGTAAAATATTTTTTAATTCATCATATAAGCATAGATTCCCACTATAAGACTTTGCCGCTAAAGTAGTAATAATAATAGAAATAGGTTTATTATCAGCTACCTCAAACATAATATCCCTATGTCGTTTAAGCAATTGAATAATTTTCTGTAAATTCCCAGTCTGATTATAGGTAGGAACATCATCAATTTCAGCTTGAGCTTTAATCTCAAACCGTTCTAACAATTGGCCTTTTCTCATTTGTTCTAAAAACCACTTTCTATATTCCAATGGGTTACTATATTTATCACTATAAAGCTTGTAATCTTCAGTATGTGTTAATCTAATCTTATTTGTTAATCTATTAACGGGGACTGATGGCAATATATCCATATGGAATTCATCATAATTTAGCGTCCAACACCGCTTTCCTTCTTTATCAAGCATAGGTTTATAACGTCTATTATTCTTAATACTATTCCCAACTAACTGTTTTATCAATTTTGCTTCCAATTGATACCCATCGCTAATTAAGCAGACCAAGTCAATATCATATTCATCTTTATCTGAAATAGGTCTGATAATGGTGCCTAGAGCCATTGATCCCTGTGGATATATATGAATTTCTCTTTTCAAATCATCCCCTAGCCATTTTCCTACGGCATTATATCCTGAAATCGCCTTTTCTTGCATTGTTTGTGTAATTGATAACTCATCAACAATTTTATTTAAGATTAAAGATAATTCATCACTAGTCTGCATCATCATCGCCTCCTATAGTAAGTGTTTCAAAAAAACCATTATTGTCATCAAATATTCTTATTTTAGGATAAACCCCTTGCATATAACTGTTTCCAATTTCAAATGCCACAGAACTTGGAACTGCACAGAATATATCTAAAACATTAAGTTTCGGATATTCTGTCTTAATTTGGTCTAATAAAAACAAATATTTAAGTTTAAACTGATTTAAATCATTTTCACTTCTAATTACTTCAACATTTGGGTTGTCAACAGTAAAATGATAAAAAATATCTTCAGACTCAGGTATCCTTGAAGCATCTATATGAGCCGAAATAGAAAAAATTATAGCTATTCTTTTAGGATTGGAACCATTTCTAACTACTTTTTTTATAGAAAAATTAGGCTCTGTAGAATTATCAAGCCATTGCCAATTATTAGTACTCCTGAACTTCTGATACACATGTACTGGAATTTTATCTCCAATAAGATAACCCAATTTAATGATCATAGGAATAGGTGCTAGCGGAAAAACCGCAACATGACAAACTGTTTTATTATCTAATAAAGGAAGAATTTTTATATTGTACTGTCTTTCTATTTCTTTATCGGCATAAGACCAAAAATTTGTTGTATCATAGGGCTCTGATATTATTATCTCTATTAATGGACCAAATTTATCTTGTGGCTTATACTTACTAGCAATAACATTATTTACTTCTCTTTGATCAATTGTTACTGGTATTTTACCTTTAATCGGAGATTGCAGTCTCACGGTTATACATTCTGGATAATACATCAACTCACACAGTCTATGTATCTCGGCTTCATGTTTCTTCTTCATTAACTTTAATCTTTCAACCGGATAACACGCTGGATTATCATCTACAAGCTTATGATGTTTAGCACATAGCAAAAGCAAATTTTCAAAATCATTAGATACTTTATGAGATAATATAATGTCTCCTCTTGGTCCTGCAGGACTTGATGCAATATTATGTGCTATTTGTGATATATTTAAAGGTACTAGAGTTAATTCCTCTTCAAATAAAAATTTATTACATCCCTCAAATTCACATCGACCCGCTGCAGCAGCACATAACATCATTTTAGTTTTTTCAGTGGGATTCTTCCCCCGATTTTCCCCCATAAAACACCTCTTACAATAAAATACAAAACAACTAATAACTAAGAACTAATTAATTAAATTATACCAAATATATAGACTCTATATCATCTTTAATTATCACGCACATATAAAAAATGGGGTATAGGACAAAAATCATGGGAGACTAATCCCAATAAGTTGGAAAATCAGTAGATATATGTAGCTCATTCCAAACAAGAGCACCCTCCCATTGAGGGATTGAACAATCTATTTAGCAATAATCAGATAACCGTTTGTAGATAGCAGCAATCGATTCATCTGTAGGCATACAATTTAATATATCTGAAATAGAAAGCGGTCTTGGTGAGTGCATATAGCACCACCAATAGACCGCTTTTAGTCTTCTTTCAAGTGAAAGGCCCCTATGAGCCCGTAACATACTTCTTAATTGAGCATTTACTCCACCTTCAATACGATTATTTGTTGTAGGTACTGTAATATTAATACATTCCAAAAATGTAAATAAAGTTTGTTGCTTAATCAGACGCCATAATGATGATTCGGCTTTAAGCAAACGCTCATGTGTAGAGCGTTTGTTTCCGAATTCATCAATCGTCATTTCTCGTAAAAAATCAGAATATGTCATTCGCCAAGCTGAAAGTTTATTAATCCATACAAAAGCTTGATCCATTGTTTTCACATTAAATAAAGCTTTAGCAAGCGTATAAAGGTCCTTTCCTGCTAACGTTTTAGGTCTACTTGTCGTATATGATCTAACCTGACAAAAAATGTGAAATAGGCATCTTTGGTGGCTACTATGAGGCTAAACTTTCCGTAACGCTTTAGGTAAACCATTAGCACCATCAGATACAACGACTTTAGGTTCAGCAATCCGTTCCATTAAACACTGCTAAGCTCTAGCATGCTCATAACGGCAGACATACCATCCTAGAATATGAGTATCATTGCAACAGATCAACATACATAAATTTCTAGATAAGTAAATTCCATCAAGATATATCACATCATGTACTTCTTCCACTTTTGGTGGCAATGGCCATATGGACCAAAATTTAGCGGTTTTACGCCTAAATGTACGACCTTTACCAGGCATATCAGCTTGAATATCGGTGCTAAATAACCAATTCAAGAATAGGTTTAACTCTTTACTTAGATTATTAATTTTAACGGTAAATGCCACCTTACAATGTTTACAAAACCAACGCTGAGAACCAGATTTTAAAACACCATGTTTAATACATGTTTCATTACAATTAGGACATTTTATTTGGCGTATAAACTCTTCCTCCATATTTGTTTATATATAGGAAGATATAACCTCATTTGAGTCAGTCATTACAAGGGTTAATTGATGTTTTCACCCACACTTTTTGTCCACCTTCAAACTTCTCCAGAAAAAAATTAAACCCTTATAACACTATATATTTACTAGTGTTATAAGGGTTTTTACACATACTTTTTGTCCTATAAGCCTTCTATTTCCATAACAGTATATATAGCTCTAACTCTTTTTAAAAGTATGTAATTTAATGCTAATTATAAATATTTCAAGAGTTGAATTAGCACATGTCCCACAAAATCTTGTTCATCTATATCCAAACTACGTTCACCAAACACTTTAAATCCGTTCCTAATATAGAACCCGATCAACTTCTCATTATTTTCGCACTCTAAGTATATAAATTTACCGCCAACTAAAGATTGAACATGACGTAGCATATCTACAGCCATGGTTAATAATTCATCGCCAGTAATTAGTTCTTTATATTTGTAATTCTTCCCAAGTTGTCCAATCAGCGGAGCAGCTATATGATACTGTTTCAAAACAGCATCATAAGTACCAAACTTATTGAACCGTCGTTTCATATTCTTACTAATTTCATTTCCTTTTGTTTTTACAACAAAAGATTTACTTCCAGATAATGAAAAATATCCAGCAATTTTATTTTCACCTTGATAGGAAGCCATTACTAAGTATGTTTTTGCAATTGCTGCTTTTGAAAATTCAACAGCTTTATATTTCAAAAAATTCTCTATATCAGGATTAAGAGGACTCTCGAAGTCATTTAAAATTGTTCTAATCTGTTCCTCAGATTTAACTTGTAAAAGTAAATCCAGATTAACAACTTTAAATCCTATCATATAAAAATCTTATCTATTTCTTCTTTCGTAGCCAAGGAATAAGATCTAGAAAATTCAACAGGAACACTTTTTTGCTTTTGCGCACTCTCTAACGCATGTAAAAGCTTGCTACAATCTTTTTTATTTTTGATAGTAACATTTTTTAAAAAACTTTTTGTAGCCATGTACACCGCCTCCTCCTATAATTCATCTTTATTATATGTTCAACTACTCTAATTAGCAATATATTTTACAAGAATTAAATAAAAAAGCGAAGTCAATTTTAGACTCCGCTTATTTCTTTGGTGATCCAGGAGGGATTCGAACCCCCGACCCACGGCTTAGAAGGCCGTTGCTCTATCCAACTGAGCTACTGAACCATGTGGATTACCTTTATATGTAATTATCTATTATAGTATAAATTATGTGGCATGTATCGTCAACTAATGACGTCATTTTTCGTTCACCCTAAAAAAGGCAAAAAAAAATGGAGCGGGTGAAGGGAATCGAACCCTCGCGACCAGCTTGGAAGGCTGGGGCTCTACCATTGAGCTACACCCGCAAAATAAAAAATGGTCGGAGCAGCAGGATTCGAACCTGCGACCCCCTGGTCCCAAGCCAGGTGCGCTACCAAACTGCGCTATGCCCCGTCATTAATTACTTGCTAATTATAGCAAACCCGGTAGTTGATGTCAACCACTACTTTTGCTGAGTTTTACTCAATTGTGAGTACCTCTCTGCAACGAAAATTATTATATCATTGGACCACTATTCTGACAAGTATTTTTTTATAACTTCATTAAAAATTTAGGATTACCTATTCCCAAAATTATCTTCATAATTTCTAAATCAAAAGCACATAGTATCACCCCCTCTTTCCCTCTTAAAAAAAGTTTCTTTTATAATCCCATACATTCAATAATCTGTTCAAATACATCTAATATTTTATCAAAAGTAATTTCTACAGCGTAAGGTGAACGTTTTTGATATCTTAGCCACGATGAATGTAAATCATCATCATTTCTTAACATCATAAGAACATCCTCAAATGTTTCCTTATTAAACGAAGTATTCCTATATGCAAATGTTTTTACACAGGCAGCATGTAACAACTTATAATCTATACTGTCATTTAATGTACTATAAATCATAAATACGTCGTAAAAGTCTTTACATCGACTATTAAATACACTCCGCTCACATATGGTCTGTAGTTTCTCTGCTAACATAGTTTCTACATTATATGCACAAATATTAAATTCACTTTCATCAAAAATGCTCTTATAGGAATATCTTATAGCTTCTGGTGTAATCGGATCACCTGTAGCTATATCTAAAGGAATAACTTGTCTAATATTTTCTAATTGACAAAGTATTGTTAGTCTATAGCCTCCATACTCATCAGATTCACGAATTGGTTCTATTCGTTGTATTGAATATTTAATATCCGATGATGAGTTCAATAGTATAGACTGGAATTTCACTAATAATACTTCTTCTGTCAGTGGAAATTGTCGAATAACAAAATCAATATCTAATGTACTCCGTTGCCGTATACCAATAACATTTGATAGTAAAAAACCACCTTTAAATATAAAATTTTCACATTCACTACTAGATGATATTTGCTCTAGTATCCGCTCTAAAAAGTAATGTGTTTGTATCATATTAAAAGGCAGTCCTGACTCTTTCGATAATTTATGACATAAAGCTTTCAGTTTATCCTTATTCATAGATAACCTCCAAAATACTTTTAACCTTATCATATATCTTCATTTTCTTAGCGTAATCGTATAAACGATTTAGATTTCGATTTTTATAACGCATATACCTATGTAAAGTTTTAGAAAATAATTCAGTATCGATCTTATTTCTATTTTTAATGAAATCACATAAGGTCCGTTCTAAATCATATGCTTTGACAATATTACCATATACCGTTTTACACTCAGTGAGACCTAAATCATATATATCTTTCGTAACATAATGTACGAGATTCACATTGTTAATTCTATGAACATTATACCCTCGATACACAGTTACCTCTAGTACCGGATAAATATCATCAGTAAATTGATGTAAATACAGGGCTGATGCATATGAAAAAATAGGCACTCTATATTGTTTTTGAAAGAGATAGTATTCATCATAATCGCCTTTTGTGCTTAGATAAATACCCCGACTTACACGATTAAGTATCCCCTCATTTACCATTCTAGTTAGGTATATGGAAGGAATATTAAGAGCTTTAATATCGCGACTTGAAAGTATACCATTATTTTGTTCTAGTTTTGATTCTATAATTCCTCTATAATCCATATAATATCTCCTATTGTTATTATTGTGCTTACATTTTATAATTTTGTACGCACAAATGCAACATTTATATAAAAAACATGCACCCCGTAGGGTGCATGTTAAAATCATATTTGATTTAGTTAAAATTAGCCTTCGTAATGACCGTCTTCAACGATTTGAGGTTTTTTGGCGATGCCTTGTTTTACAGCTACTTCAGCAACTGCTTTTGCCACTGCAGGAGCTACGCGAGGGTCGAATACGGATGGCATGATGTTTTCATCATTCAATTCGCTGTCTGGAATCAAGTGTGCCAATGCGTCGGCAGCAGCCAATTTCATTTCGTCAGTGATTTTGGATGCGCGAACGTCGATAGCACCGCGGAAGATACCAGGGAATACAGCTACGTTATTGATTTGGTTAGGTGCGTCGGAACGGCCTGTACCTGCAATGCGAACGCCAGCAGCTTTCATATCAGCGTATGTTGCTTCTGGGTTAGGGTTCGCCATAGCGAATACGATAGCGTCGTCAGCCAAGTTTTCCAAAATTTCTTTTGTAAAAGCACCTGCTGCAGATACGCCAAGAAGGATGTCAGCGCCTTTAGCATTTTCAGCCAAGTTGCCATGTTTTTCTTCAAGGCCAAGCATATCGATCAATTCGGATTGCAAGGAATCAAGGCGTTTATAATCTTTGTGTAATACGCCAGAGGATACCAATACGGTAATATCACGAGCGCCTGCAAGGTATAACAAACGAGCGATGTTTGCACCAGCTGCACCAGCGCCGTTTACTACGATTTTAGCTGTAGCTAAATCTTTTTTAACGAGGCGAAGAGCGCCTTTTACACCAGCTAAACATGCGATTGCTGTACCGTGTTGGTCATCATGGAACACAGGGATTTCCAATTCTTCTTTTAAACGATTTTCGATTTCGTAGCATTTAGGAGAGGAAATGTCTTCCAAGTTGATGCCAGCAAAGTTCTTTTGCAACAATTTTACAGTGTTGATCAATGTATCAGCGTCTTTAGTATCTACAACCAATGGAATGCAGTCTACTTCGCCAAACTTTTTGAACAATAAGGATTTACCTTCCATTACAGGCAATGCGGCAGCAGCGCCGATATCACCAAGGCCAAGTACACGAGTACCGTCAGATACAACGGCAACCATGTTGGACCGGCAAGTTAATTCGAAAGATTCAGCTTCATTGTCTTTAATACGCAAGCATGGTTCTGCTACACCTGGTGTGTAAGCAACGGATAAATCATGAGCGTCTTTTAATTCATATTTAGTTCCTACTGTGAGGAAGCCTTTTAATTCACGTTTTTTTTGTACTGCTAATTCACGTACGTCCATAATAATTCTCCTTTGTGGATGACAACGGACACAATAGTTTCTTGGTATTAATTATTAATACCCCCTACAAGTTCATTATACAGAATCAGAAACAATAACACAAGATTTTTCGATATAGTTTTTCGAAAATTTTAGAATTAATCATGAATTCATATTCTTAGCATTAATTACATGTCCACAAATAACTAAGCGTTTTAAACAATCTAGGCTTTCACAGATGGCAAATTGCGTCCGTAGAAGATTTCTGTCATTTCTTGTCGCAATTGTTGTTTAATTTGCTTGATTTCTCGTTCGCTCAATTCCGCTTCGGTAATGCCGAATAAGTAATTATCCAAATCGAAATCCTTGAGCATCATCTTAGTGTGGAAGATATTTTCTTGGTACACGTTCACATCGATCATATTGTACAAATTGCGCGTTTTCGCATTAATGTAGTTTTGAATAGAGTTGATACGATGGTCGATGTAGATTTTCTTGCCCGACACGTCACGTGTAAAGCCACGCACATGATAGTCCAATGTCAAAATATCCGAATCAAAGCTATTGATCAAGTAATTGAGGGCCTTTAGCGGAGAGATTTGACCACATGTGGACACTTCGATATCGGCGCGGAATGTACTAATCCCTTTGTGCGGATGGCTTTCAGGGTACGTATGCACCGTAAGATGGGATTTATCCAAATGCATAACCACATCTTCTTTTTCAATTTCTTCTTCAGAAATCAAAATCGTAACCGATGCCCCTTGTGGGTCGTAATCTTGTTTCGCAATATTTAAAATGTTAGCACCGATAATATGACTCACTTCGGTCAAAATATTCGTCAACCGCTCCGCGTTGTATACTTCATCAATATATTGAATATATTGCTTCTTTTCTTCCTCTGTACGAGTATAACAAATATCATAAATATTAAAACTCAACGTCTTCGTGAGATTATTAAACCCATATAACTTCATTTTAGGCTTTGCCTTAACTGGTGTATCCATGATATGCCATAACCCTTTCCATGCATAGACTTACTATTTTTGTGAAAGTTATTTTTCCTTCTTTCACCATTATACTAAATAATTTCTTTTTTAGGCTTAACATCTACATTAAAAATACCATTCGCATAGGTAACGATGGCAAAGGTGCCGCCCGATCCATCCCGAGGCAATGCGATACTGCCTGGATTGACAAAGAGAGTATCACCTAAAAGTTTCTCTTTATGAATATGGCTATGCCCGCATACGATGAGGCGCGCCCCCATGGCGTTGCCAATGTGTACTAATTCTTGTATTCGTTTATCATATGATACCTCATGACCATGGGTCATGTAAATATAGGTATCTTCTAATGGAATCAATTGTTCCTTAGGCTCTAAGGGCTGCACGCGGTCATTATTGCCACGCACGGCGTAGACAGGCACATCGGTGCGCGTTTGCATATACCGCGCATCATCACCGTAGTCGCCTGCGTGTAGCCACATGTCAATATCTTGGTCCATCGTTGCATCTAATGCGAGATCAATGGTGTCCAGATAGCCATGTGTATCACTAATAATACCTATTCGTTTCATTTATTCACCTTTGCAACTAACTCTTGCAACGCCTTGCCACGATGACTGATGGTTTCCTTCGTATCGATATCGAGCTCCGCCATGGTTTTACCAAATTGTGGAACAAAGAAATATGGATCATATCCAAATCCATTGGTACCAACCGGCATATCTTGAATTTCACCATCACAAGAGGCTTCGGCCGTCACGCTAGCACCATCCGGATGTACCAAAGCTAAAGCGCATACATAGTGCGCAGTTCTATTCGATTTACCTTGTAATTCGCGAATTAATTTTTCATTATTTGCTTCATCATCGCCATGAACGCCCGCATAGCGTGCGGAGTATACGCCAGGTGCCCCATTAAGAGCATCGACAGTGAGCCCCGAATCATCAGCTAAGCACGGCAATCCTGTTTTTTCGCTATAGTATTTCGCTTTGAGGATGGCATTTTCCATAAAGGTTGTGCCCGTTTCCTCTGGTTCCGGAACGTCCACTATGTCTTTCACAGGCACACAGGTAATATTCATATGAGAAAAGGCCCGTTCAAATTCGCGTATTTTCCCCTTATTGCCCGTTGCTAATACAATACGTTCCATATTATTGTTCTCCTTCAGCGGTTTGAACAGGTGCATCAGGATACACCTTGCCAATTTTGTCCGCTACAGAGCCGAGTACATTGCGTTGCACAGCCATCAATTCGTCAGTAGCAGATTCTGCAAGGTCTAATAATTGGTTAAGTTCATCGCGGCTAAATGTGCCATGTTCACCTGTACCTTGTACCTCGATAAGATTACCAGCACCGGTGCGCACCACGTTCATGTCCACTACGGCAGCGCTATCCTCTTCATAGCAAAGGTCTGTAATAGGACCTTCTGGGCCAATGCCAACAGAAATAGCAGCACAGAAATCGGTAATAGGGAATTTACCATAGCCACCAAATGTAAAATCGATGGCATCAACAAGAGCTACAAAGGCCCCTGTAATAGACGCTGTACGCGTACCGCCATCGGCTTGGATAACATCGCAGTCTACGGTGATGGAGCGCTCGCCTAAAGCCTTTAAATCTACAACAGCGCGCAATGCACGACCGATTAAGCGTTGAATTTCAACGGTACGGCCCGTTTGTTTACCTCGAGCGGCCTCACGGCTTACCCGTGTTTTTGTAGAACGTGGCAACAAGGAATACTCTGCAGTCACCCAGCCTTGACCGGAACCTTTTAGCCAGCGCGGTACATTTTCCTCGATAGTAGCTGTACAAATGACCTTTGTTTTACCACATTCGATGAGTACAGAACCTTCTGCATATTCTGTAAAATGTCTCGTTATTTTAATCGGTCTCAATTGACCTGCTGTTCTATTATCACTGCGCATAACAACGCCCCCTTTATGTTTAGTATACCATGCTGAATTGTTCATTATAGGATATGTATCACAATAGAAACGCCCCTCACACGAGGGGCGCTATCTCGTTTATTCTATTATATCATGAACAATGGTTCCCATTCGACAGGCTAAATTTCAACTTGTCCCTGCCCCATAGGGTCCACCACTACATAGCGATTGAGACCACCCTGTTCTTTCATGCGACGTGCTTCTGTGAAAGCCTCTTCGCGCGTAGCATCATCGGCCTGCCATGGAATAAACATAGCGTACACACTTTGCTTTGCATAGGGCCCATAATTACCATAGGATTCGATGCTATGCCAACCGATTTTATCAGGATAGAGGCGCACTGTTTCACGACGCTCTTCTTGTACACCAGATTCGTCGTAATACACAGAATAATCACGGACCCATCTATTCTTGTGACCGATGAGTTCATCTCGTGCTATTTCCTCACGCCGTGCCCATTGGTCCTTCCATTTCAAAATAAGATTATCAACATATGTCGTTACATCAGCCGACTGATGTTGTTCTACATAGTTTGGCTCGATAACGCGACTGTAATCTAATCCAGCCATCGATAAAATGATACCTGTATTTACATAAGGCAAGGCCTCTTGTACAGAATAGCCCCCTTCAAGGACTGCAATATCTGCCTGCAATAAATCCACTAATTCTGCGTAGCCCTTAGCAGTCACATTCATATTAGCTAACGGATCAGAGAAATGGTTATCCTGTCCCGCCGAATTGATGACGATATCCGGTTTAAATTCATGTAGAATCGGCAATACGAGTTCGCGCATCACCTTTAATAAACCTTCATCACCCGTGCCAGGAGGTAGTGGAATATCTATGTTAGCGCCAATGGCTTGAGGTCCGCCGAATTCATCCATAAATCCGGTACCCGGATATAAGGTCCGTCCATCTTGGTGAAAGCTTATATACAAGGTATCCGGATCGTGGTAGAACACATCTTGCGATCCATCTCCATGATGTACATCAGTATCGACGATGGCCACCCGTTTCACACCATAGGTTTTGCGTATGTGTTGGACCATGACGGCCTCGATATTGATGGTACAGAATCCACGGATGCCATGAACCATAGCCATCGCATGATGCCCTGGCGGTCTAACGAGAGCAAAGGCTCTATCTACTTCACCTCGTAGCACCGCATCAGCTGCTGCAATGGCACCACCAGCCGATACGCGATGCGCATCGGTTACCCAAGATACTAAATCAGGGGCCCCAACGTGAACTCGTTCTATCACATCCCAGTCGGCTACGATAGGATTATATTCTCTAATATTCGGCACATCGAGCAATCCTTCTTCCACGATTTGATCCCGCGTATAGAGCAACCGTTCTTGCCGTTCTGGATGGGTAGCAGAAATTTTCCAATCAAAGGCCGGGAAAAATACGAGACCTAATGAAGGATGTTCTATTGTGCTAGCCGACACGATTCCATTACGTACCCGGTAACTGTCCTTATGATTCCACATAGCCACTCACCCCCGCTTTCAGTTGTACTTTCACAGTAATAATGCGTTCCATCGATTGCCATCCGTCGACAACAGGAAAATCTTCAACACTAATCGTTTCTACATCAGGTATTACGCCTGCTGCTACAAGGCCTTGTTCTTGAGCAGCTTCACATAATAATCGATACGCCACCTCTTCCACAGCGTTAGCAGAACGCAAAGAGCTACTTTTATCTTGAATGCCCAATTCTGGCACTACCATAGTACGCCGCTTTGTATCGACATGAACCGTAATCGCCATCGTATGATTAGCCACACCAGCACCGATGGCATTAGCCACGGCCGCATCGGCTGGAATATGAACAGGCAATCCTAGTTGGTCCCCAATAATGGGGCCCAAACTAGCCGCCGTGCCACCGACGATAACAAGCTGGGCCGGCACAAATGGATCAGGATGCACGATATCGGCTACTACATAGATTGGTCGTTTATTTTCCTTTGCCACGACCGTATCAATGCCTTGCTTTACAACACGGACGGCTTCATCTACGATGCGTTGAGCCATGGTTTTCACATCAATGGTCGTATCAATCTGTGCAATGGCATCGTACGCCTTCTGTTCATCGCCATAATGCGCGTTACCAAGCACGATGAGGGCATCCCCTAATGTAGGGATAATGCCGCCAAGCGCAACAGATGGGCCAATCCGTTCAGGGCCTACCATAAGTTTCCCATCTTCATAGCGCACCGCCGATTCACCGCCAATGCCCACCGAGGTAACCGCAAAGGAGCGTACCGCACTTGGATATTCACGGATGGATACGCCCTCCTTTGTCATCAGTGGTTTGCCCTGTTTCCATAAGGAAATGTCCGTCGTAGTCCCTCCAATATCAAGGGCCACCGTATGGGCTTCTTTAGTGCTGCGCAATGCTTCCAAGCCAAGTACCGTTGCAGCTGGTCCGGTAAATACAGTTTCTACAGGTATGGATTCCACCGTATCTATCGGTAGCGAACCACCGTCAGCTTTCAAAATATATACCGGTGCCGTAATATGAAAGGTATCTAATGCGTGGTAAACAGCGTTCTTAAATTCCTTAAATACAGAGGCCACGGCGCTATTAAAATAGGCACTGATGGTACGACGTGGAAAATTAAGATTGCCACTTAACGCACTGCCTGTAGAAATCGTATGATATGTGTCAGATAGAGCCTGAGCAACATCGATTTCTTCTTTCGGATTGCGAACGCCAAATTTTGCGGATACAGCAGCCAAATCGGTGCCACTCTTAGCTTGCACCATGTTCGCTAGTTTACCAGTCCCCTCTACATCTGTACGTTCCACCACGATGCCGCGATGGTCTGTATATCCTTTAAGATACACAGGTCTTACAGGGAATATATCATCCACATTGCGCCCTGGCCCCGCTACAACATAGAGATCTACAGGTTGTTCTTTATGCTCCACAATCGTATTTGTCACTACCGTAGTAGATAGCGTTACCTGTTCTATTTGTGCAGGGTCCACATCACTCATCACCGCACATAAGGCATCCGTTATGCCATTCATGAGATTCTCCTTCGTGGTTCGCCGCTTCGCCGATGAAACGATGGTACCCCCATCTATAATAACGGCATCCGTAAAGGTGCCGCCTACATCTATGCCTAATAACATATATCCTCCTTTAAACAGAAAAGAGACCGCCGGAGCAGTCTCTTTTGTTAATCTCTAGACTTACCAGTTCTGCACCGGAAATATCGAGAATCTTTTATTTTGCTCCCGAAACGGAAGCGTAGTTTTTAATAATAACGATTGGTGTCATTTGGCTATCATTACCAAACGGATTATCAATCAACAATTTAGCGATTTTCTTCGCATCAATACCGCGACTTGTACCGAGAATTGCAGAGCGTTTCAAGTCATTTACGTCTGCTACAACAGCACCATAGCAACCTGTGCGTTGAACGATTTTTTCAGCCACCTTATCTGGATCTTTTGGACCAAATACGATGTGTTTATCGAATGGAGGCATTGTACCTGTTACGTCATCAGTTAAGGATGCAGCACGGGCGATAGCGTAAAACACGCCTGGTTTGCGGAAGATTTTAGCAATAGCGCCTAAGAAGAAAGCACCTAATACCTTCCATTTACCATCTAAGTTCATAGCAGATTGCATACCATAAATAGAAGCCATGGAACCATCTGGATGGATAAAGCGGTTGATCATACGCGCTTGCCAACATACATTGAGTTCTTCAGGACGTGTAAAGCGACCTTGTGTAATAGCCACAACGGATTCTGCTACACATACGATGTCTTCTGGTCCAATATTGTGACCACCAAATTCAACGATAGCATCAACGATGTCATCATTATCTGTAAGAATACGTGTAGGAACACATACTAATTCTAATTCTGCCATTGTTATGCCTCCTTAGTGAACCAATGCTGCTTGTACTTCTTCTGCAGTCAAACGAATACGTTGTTTATCGATATGGTAATCGGTACGACCTACGATTTGGTAATAAATGTCGATGTCCATATAAGGGAATCCCTTAATATCTTCACGAATATTACCATTTCTACCAGTTAAGGTAACGTAAATGCGGATTGTACCACCCTTGCGAGGCTTGATGATGATAGCTTCAAAGTAACCATCGTGGCGAGGACGATCGATATCCATAGCCCAAGCGTCTACTTTCACACCATCAAAATGTTCTTCTGGAAGCAAAGGACGTGGGAATAAATCCATGATTGTACCAAGTTGACGGCCTTTGTTTACAAATGGCACATCGCAGAACAATGTCATGGAGCTCATATTCATATCTGCCAATTGAAAGCTTGTTTTCCGCTTTGGCAACAAAATAACGCGTTCGTTACCTTGTTTTAATACGAATAGACGGAATAATAAGTACAAAATAGCTACGATAACTGCAATGGCAACTATCACATTTATTATGTCATAAAACCACATGTGAATTCTCCTTTATAGTGTAATCAATTCCACCGAAAAATCATCAGTATCTAAGAATTGGGCACCCAAATCAGCCCCTAGGGCAATATCCTTTGTGAAATACAAGGTGCTACGGCCCTTCTCGGTAGATGGATTATGTAAATGATTGCTGTCCATCGTACGTCGTACTAGATCACTAGTCTCATAAGCAGGGTCGATATATCGGATGCGGTCACCTGATAACTCCTGCAGGACAGGACTAACAAATGGGAAATGAGTACATCCCAATACGACAACATCGATATCCCGTTCTAGCATAGGTGCTAAGTACTCCTTAGCGACTTTACGAACAGCGTCATCATGCAAATGACCTTGTTCAATTAAGCCGGCTAGTTCTGGGCATGGTTGTTCCCATACAAAAACCTCATGGTCGATGTCCATAGCCACATATTTATGGATATGACTATTAACGGTCGCCACTGTCGCCATGATACCGATGGTATTACTATTGCTTTCACGAATAGCAGTCTTAACACCTTGCGATACACCGATAACCGGCACATTGACGCGACTGCGCACCTCATCGAGGGCCACTACGGTGAAAGTATTGCAAGCGATAACCATCAATTTTACAGGTACTTGATGTAATGTTTCTGCAATACGGCAAGCGATTTCTGTAATCTCCTCGGTTGGACGATTGCCAACGGGATTATTAGCATTATCCCCTATATAGATGAAGTTTTCATTGGGAAATTGTTCCTGTAGAACTTTCAAAACGGATAGACCACCTACACCTGAGTCAAAGACGCCGATAGGCAGTCGTTGTGTATCTATATTAGTCATGAGGCATCTCCTCAACAGCATTTAGAATAGGTTGATAAAAGCGATCCTCTAATCGTACGATTTTCCCAGACGATTTAGACATAAAGGCATTCTTAGTCTCACCCGTCGCCAATAGTGCACCGTCGCTAGCGCGGCGCATGCGGTATTTAAATACCATCTGAGCACGGGTCATTTTGACTAAATAGGTTTCTATATTAATCGTGTCATCGAACCGAGCAGGTTCCTTATAGTTACACGATACATTCATAATTGGAAATACTATATCCTCGTCCATCATATCCCACAAGGTGACACCGATGTGACGAAGGAATTCAATACGCGCCATTTCAAACCACCGAAAATGATTGCTATGGTGAGCAATTCCCATCATATCGGTTTCATAGAAACGGACGTTAATTGTCGCTGTATACATTTATTCATCCTTCTTATTACAATACAAATTTAATTGTATATCTATTAACAAAGGGTGTCAAATAAACAAAGGCAGTCCAACCAATAACAATGATTAAACTGCCTTTTTATGTACTTGTTAGTTGCCAAAAGGGAATAGCTTTTTCGCTTGTTCTTCGTGGGATGTTTTGATATAGCGGTTGGCGATTTTAAAAGCAATACCAAGAACTGCTACATCATCTACCCAGCCAAGGCCCGCAATCGTATCAGGAATGATGTCGATTGGTAGGACGAGATACCCTAAGGCGCCGGCTAAAATAGCCTTTACATATTTTGGTGTATCTTGATCGCGCAAGCAAAAGAATAACACCACTGCTTTTTGTACAAAGGCAAGTTTTTTACCATAGCGAGTGGCAAACGCCAAGAATCGAGACTCACTAAAATACTTGCCATATTTGATAATCTTTAATGGATTCATGCCGAACCTTCTAACTATTTACGGAAACCGTTAATTGCGGATTTTGTCGTTTCTTTTACTGTTTCAACAGCTTGGAACGCAGTATCTTTTGCATTTTCTACAGCTTGAGTTGCTGTAGTTTTTGCATTTTCCACAGCCACTTGAGTTGTTGCCTTTGCTACTTCTACGCCACCTTTAGCCAATTCTTTTGCAGTATCCAATCTTTCTTTTGCTACATCGATTTTTTCTTTTGCCGCATCAGTTACTTTTGCTACTGCTTCTGCTGCATTATCATGCAATTGGTATTTCGTTTCCGTATTCCATTTTTCAATAGCAGGTGCTACTTTTTCAGAATATACTTGTTCTAATTGTTCTTTTGCAAGACCTGTTTCATTGGCAATACCAGCCCATACATCGCGTTGGCCTTGAGTGAACGGAATGCTTGCTGCTGCATCGCGAGCGATTTCGCCAGCAATGGCTTTACCATTTTCATAAAACTCAGCGATCATAGGTTTGTAGCGTTCGATGTCGGATGGCATACCATCTTCGATCCAAATATGAGCTACCTTACCAATAGCATAGGTCAAACCAACAGCTACCGGTACGCGTACTGCTTTAAAAGGTACGAGTAAGGAAATAGCAGCTGTAGCAATAGCAGTGCTCAAGCCACCTACTAAACCTACAACAGCACCTGTTTGTAATTCAACATCATATAAATGCGCAATGCGAGTTACCATGTATGTTGCATTTGTGCATAGTGCAACATTGCTGAATTTTGGAGACAAAGCCAATACGGCAGCACGGCCTGCACCCCAGAAAATAAATTGTTCAACTTGATAATTTAAATCTTGACCACCATCGCTAAGCGGTTCAATTCTAACGCCATTATATTCTGCCATAATCGTTCTCCTTTTTCTCCGGATTCCACTTGTGAATGTATGTATCGTTCATTAGTATTATTATACCATTCTCAATGTAGAATTGAAATGAATAATATATATTTTACCCTGTATAAACTGTCTTATTATGACTATTAGTAATAGATAACACTCTATTCACTACCAACTCGTAAGACCTCCATCAATCGTCCACGCAGCACCTGTTACAAAGGATGCTTTTGAACTAATTAAAAAAGCGATAACTTCGCCAATTTCGTGAGGTTTTGCAATACGTCCTAACGGATAATGTTGGCCCATCTCCTCTTTTGCTTGCTCCGCATCTTGATGGGATTGGGCAATTTGCTTATCTACAAGGGATGTATCTACATCGCCAGGGCACACGCAGTTAACGCGTACCTCATGGGGCGCCATCTCAAGGGACAGTGATTTTGTAAAACTTACAATAGCACCTTTTGACGCACCATATACTGAGCAGGCTACATTGCCCTGTAGGCCCGCATCACTAGATACGGTAACAATACTGCCCTTTACTTGACGTAAATAAGGCAATGCTGCTTGGCACAAGAATACAGTCCCTTTTACATTTGTTCCAAACATTTCATCAAAAGCCGATTCAGATACATCGGCTAGTAGCTCTTCTTCATAATATCCAGCCGCCGTTACAAGAGCCGAAATACTACCAAAGAAATCTACCGTTTCTTTTACGATGCGCTGACAATCGCTAACACTGGATACGTCGCCTTTCACATAGCGCACCTTCGAAGAATATCGGCGCAATTTCATCTTTGCCCTTTGTCCCGCTTGTTCATCGCGGCCATTGATAACGACGCACCAACCTTCTTGCAATAATAGCTTAGCTGTGGCAAATCCAATCCCCGATGTACCACCGCTGATCAATGCCACTTGAACATCATTTTTATGAGGCATACTCACACCTCCTACAAGGTAGAAATATAATCAAACACTAATTTTAACAACATAACTGTCGTAACAGACAAGAATACAACACGCACCAAAGAGGACCCTTTCGCAATGGCTAAATGAGATCCTAAATAGGCGCCCACAACTTGTCCCACCGCAGCGGCAAGGCCATACATAATATTGACGTGTCCTAAATATAGAAACACAAGTAAAGATGCTAAATTACTGGTGAAATTTAAAATTTTAGCATTCGCCGAAGCATGGAGAAAATCAAATCCGGTAAAGATAAATCCCATAATGAGAAATGTACCCGTACCAGGGCCTATAAAGCCATCATAAATACCGATACCAAGGGCAAAGGCCATACAAATATAAAGTGCTCGCCCCATTACTTGAGAGGTGCGATTTACTTCGCCCCAGTTCTTTTTAAAGACTACAAATAATGTAACGGCCACGAGTAATACGATGATAATCGGTTTAACATATAGCGGCGGTAATGATACAACCGCCAAAGTACCCAGCATAGAACCTATAAAGGTAAAAGGCAATAGTTTACGAACCAGCCTAAAATCAACCATATGGTTTCGTAAAAATGTAATTGATGCACTACCGGCCCCAAAGATACTAGACAATTTATTACTACCTAGAGCCACGCTAGGAGGCAAATTAGTTAGCAACATGGCCGGCACAGATATCAATCCACCGCCACCCACTATGGAATCCACAAAGCCCGCAAAGGCCCCTGCTACAGCAAGCAATATAAGTATCATTACCTCATAGGGTAATCCGGTTATTGCAATTAGCCATTCCATATACGACCTCCCATATCTCACATACGTATACTATCATTTTACCATTCGTATAAGTAAAAACAATAGTCCTATATACAAAATAACGGTGACCAGGGTCACCGTTATGTATTATATCCTACTATGAATATGTTACGACTATTTTTTGTCTGCCAATCGATCTAATACCACTGTATAACCATCAGCACCATATACAAGGCATCGTTTCACACGACTAATCGTCGCTGTACTAGCACCGGTTTCTTCTACAATCGTTTCATAGCTATCGCCAGCGCGTAACATTTTAGCCACCTGAAGTCGTTGCGATAATGCTTTCAGTTCATTAACAGTACAAATATCCTCAAAGAATGCATAACATTCTTCTACAGTTTGAAGTTGTAAAATGCCTTCAAAGAGCTCGTCATGTTGAGCACTTCTCAATTTTTCATTGACGCTCATAACGCCTCCTATTTCTTATTCATCGCTTTGGATAAACCGTCACCAATCATTTGGATAACTTGAACCATAATGATAAGAATGATGATGGTAGCGAGCATGATATCCCCTTGGAAACGTTGGTATCCGTAGCGGATAGCAATATCACCAAGGCCGCCGCCACCAATAGCACCTGCCATTGCAGAGTAACCAATCAAGTTAACGATAAGCACCGTAACATTATCGATAATAGTTGGCAATGCTTCTGGTAACAATACCTTGCGGATAATTTGGAATGGGCTTGCCCCCATCGATTGAGCAGCTTCGATAACACCGAATTGAATATCCTTAATGGATGTTTCTACAAGACGTGCTAAAAACGGAATCGCCGCCAATGTCAACGGTACACAAGCAGCCGTCGTACCAATGGACGTACCAACAACCATGCGTGTAAACGGAATGATGGCAACCATTAAGATGATAAACGGAATGGAACGTGTGGCATTAACGATAGCCCCTAAAATCTTATTAAGCCCTGCATTTTCTAAAATATGTCCCTTAGAGGTAACCACCAATACAACGCCGAGCGGAATACCAATAATCATGGCCATAATCGTAGAAATAACGGTCATTTGCAATGTATCCAAGGTACCGGTTATCAACAATTTAATTACTTGCTCTGACATAACCGATCACCTCGCTTTCAATTGGTAATGTTCTGATATAGTCTAGCCCTTCTTGCGCCTTCATAGGATCACCATTCAAAATGACGATGAGACGGCCTACACTAGTGTTTTGAATGTAGTCGATGCCACCAAATAAGATGCTTACATCGAGGTCAAAACGACGTACTAAACCTGCCACAACAGGTTCATCTGTGGCTTGGCCGGTAAACTTCAATTTTACCAATGGTGCCGTACCAGCAATCCAGTCATCATGAAGTTCAATATGTTCAAGCGCTTCTTTTGGTAGGTTATCGCTTACTACTGAGCCAACGAAATCTTTTGTAGTCGGTTTCTTCGGATTTGTAAATACTTCGAGCGTGCTACCTTCTTCTAAGATAACACCGCCTTCGATAACGGCTACGCGGTCGCATATTTCACGGATAACCTTCATCTCATGAGTGATGAGCACAATGGTAAGCCCCATCCGTTCATTGATATCCTTCAACAATTCCAAGATGGATTCTGTTGTTTGCGGATCCAACGCAGATGTAGCTTCGTCGCACAATAATACCTTTGGATTAGATGCCAAGGCACGAGCAATGCCAACGCGTTGCTTTTGACCACCGGATAGCTGGGATGGATAGTTATTCACGCGGTCCGATAAACCTACGATATCGAGAATCGGAGTGATGCGTTCTTTGATTTCAGCCTTGCTAAGCCCTTGCAATTCCAATGGGAATGCTACATTGTCATAGACCGTGCGCGATGATAAAAGATTAAAATGTTGGAAAATCATGCCAATGTGTTTACGCGCTTTACGCAGTTCACTAGCACTCAATTTCGTTAAATCTGTGCCGTCTACGATAACGGAGCCCGATGTAGGGGATTCCAGCATATTGATGCAACGAATCAGTGTAGATTTACCGGCCCCTGATTGACCGATAATGCCGTAGATTTGCCCCTTTTCAATGGTGAGGCTAATATCCTTCAGCGCTTCTACACGATTAGCACCTTCGTAGACCTTGCTAATGTGTTCTAATGTAATCAAAATATGTCCTTTCTTTGTGAAAGCTCCCCTTACCAGCCACTATAGATACCCTATCGATACCTATAGTATGCTAATTAAGCCAAGCCTTCTTCCATTAATTTTTCTAGACCATGACGTAATTTCATAGTCACTGCACCTGGTTTACCATCAGCTACAGGATTTCTGTCGAGTTTTATAATCGGAATCACACCACCGGTTGTATTGGTAAAGAATAGTTCATCCGCATCATCAACGAAGGCGCGGTCAAACTCTTTTTCGATAACAGTGATGCCCAATGAAGGTGCCACACGAGTGATAACCATTTGACGCGTAATGCCCTTCAAAATATGATTATCCGCTGGATGTGTATAAATAATTCCATCTTTTACGGCAAATACATTAGATGTAGCCCCTTCGGTACAAATGCCATCGCGGAATAACATCGCTGTATAAGCAAATTTCTTTTCCGCCTTTGTTTGTGCCAAAATGTTAGGAACCAAATTCGTTGTTTTAATGTCTACATGACCCCAACGTTCATCAGGCAATGCGATAGCTTTCACACCGGATTCCAACTTGTTCACTGCATCCATATCGAGATTATGAATGGACATGAGCATTTGTGGTTCAAGTTTAGAGCGATCATATGCATGATGGCGTGGCGCTACACCACGAGAGATTTGTAAGTAAATATAACCTTCCTTGATTTCACTTTGTTCAATCAAAATTTCGTGAAGTTCGGTCAAATCATCTGGTGTCATTTTTACGGGAATGTCCATTTCACGCATGGACCGATATAGACGGTCTTGGTGATAGGACAATGCAAAACAACGACCTTTTGTAACACGTACAACTTCATATACAGAATCGCCGAATAAGTAACCACGGTCATCAATGCTGATAACCTTTGCACCTGGTTCGACGAATTCACCGTTAAAATATGTTAATTCTTTCATAAGAGCACCTCATTTTCCCTTGTTGTAACTCTAATCAGTATGATTGTATTATAGCACAATCACAGATTAATTTTCACACTTTACATTGTGAAAGTTTTCAAATTAGTCATGAAAAAATCCGCCCTCTACCGATAACTATAAGTTATGGTAGGAGCGGATTCTATTGTAATTAGTTATATACCAATCTTACAGGGCTTGTATAAGCCTATTAGTTGCCAAGAATATATTTTCGAATTGGCTTTGGTATTTGTTTTAAACCTACTGTCGTCAAGTAGGATAATCCTACGGCCATCACATACAACAGCACTACGTGAGGCACTGTAAACAGAAGATTATACTTGGCCATAATTCCGGTCATAATCAATAACCAGAACGGATGCGCCAAATAGATACCGTATGAAGTATCCCCAATTTGTGACCAGAACGCCTCCATCGTATTGTTGAGGGGCATCACTTGGAATAGGAATAAGCTAAACAATGTACCCAATGCCGTATAGAATACACCCATTGGACTCAACTGATGTACCGTGTAAATCGCTTCGAGCACCGTATAATGCCATACATCCATGACATAGTAGTAGGCGCCCAACATGGATAGAATCGATAAAATGGCACATGTGGCCAATAGGTATCGGTAACGCCACATATAGTCCTTCACGATTTCATATCGCTCAGCTACAACAGCACCAAAGAGGAATATCCATACATAATGAATCACCCAATAATTAAGGCGCATATCAAAAAGATATTTTATGGCTGGAGAATCGCTAAACTGTTGTGTCACCCAGGTCCCCAATCGATAGGAGGATATAAAATCAAATCCTAGTTGTAGGATAAATAAGATGACGAGCCACGGAATGGGGGCTTTCAAAATCCACCGCACCATCACACGCCATAGTGGCATAAGCACATAGAACCACACCAGTATAACCATAAAATATAAATGGTACATACTATTACCAAACAAGAGGTTCACAAGCAATGGTCCTGGATGGAGATTTCCAAAATTGTGCGCCGTTATTCCTGTATAGATAAGGTAGAATAGAGACCACACAATGTAAGGATAGAGCACCACTTGAAAGCGTCGTTTCATAAAATCCTTGTAGCTAAATGGATCGTTTACCGATGTATGGTAGAACAAACCAAAGGCTGACAGGAAGAAAAATGCGGGCACTGCAAAACGCGATAAGATTTCCAACACGCTAATGAGTTGTAAATTAACGAACGGATTTTGTAATGCATAGGAGCCGACATGAATGCCGATAACGCCGAGCATACAAAGGCCACGCATATAGGTTATTTCAGGCAAAAACGATCGTTTCATAGGCGATTATTGTTGCGGCACAGCGGCCGGTGTTGGAACGATGCGCGGTGAAGTCGCTGCTTGATGTACTACCGTTGTCGAAGTTGCAGCTGGTGCAGCTTGAGTTGTTGTAGTTGGCACAGCTGGAGCAGCTTGTGCTTGACCATTGGCTTGTGCAGCCGCAGCTGCTGCTGCAGCTTCAGCTTGTCTCTTCGCTTCTGCTTCCCGTTGCATACGAATTTCTTTTTGAAGTGGTACTACTGGTTTATCATAAACAGTAATATCCGTTTCAAACAAACGGCCCCATGGGAATGTAGCTTTAACGGTACGAGGGTCTACCTTCAAATAAGTTTCACTGAAATCTTGTACACGTTCTTGTAAATACTCTTCTAATTTTGAATTCAAATCACCAGAGTAGCGTACATTGTCGGTACGAATGGAATCTTGCATACGATAAATATCCTTACGGATATTCGCTTGGTATGCCCAGTTATCCAAATATTGTTGGGTCAACATATCGCGATGTCCTTCTGGGGACATAGTTTGTAGCAATAAGCCTTGTGCAATCGCATAGCCTACCGTATTACTTGCTGTATTCCAGCCATTGTAAGCGCCGATTTTATAGAGTAAATCGCGTTTATATAAAGCGCCTAACAAGGTATTATCAGAGCCATTGTTATAGGCAATATCCGCAATGCTCACGTTTACACCTTGTTCCGTAGCTTGTTGAATACGATCTACAAAGGCAGTCGTAGCTTGAGAAATCATTGGGAAGTTACCAAAGGTTTCAGATTCGGATGTGCTCGTAGAAAGCGGTGTATTAACAGCGAGAAGAACAGTTGGTTTACCTGCAGTTGTCATCGTACCACCAACGGCTTCTACGTGTTCCGCAATCGTTTTATCAACGGTTTGGTCTTCGTAACCTGGCAATGTTTTGCCGGCACCACCAAGTGGATAGATAACGGAGAACGTAGGTTTTTCCGCACTTTCATCGGTACGAGAACGAGCCATCAACAATAAACCGAGTTGATCTGCCCCAGGGAAGCTGCCATATTGTGTACGTGGAATACCCTTGGAGTATTGATTTAAATAGCGTCCTTCTAATGCGGATTGAGACAATTGGGATGTATCATCATGGCCCAATGCAAAGTATGCAAAGACACCATTACGCGCTTCATCGATCAAGTCTTTATTCACTTGCATATTTTTTTGACGGCGAGAGAACCAGTCTTGTAGATATTCTACAGGGACAGAGGCTTGCAAGCTCATCAATTTTTGTGTTTCCGCTTGTGTCAATGTGCCTGCATCCAATTTATCTTGTAGTGCAGCAATTTGGAATATGGTTGGACCATAATCTGCATAGTAGGATGGTTCTGTACCACCCCCACTAGCGCGTGGGGAACGCATTACGGTACCAAAACCATAAATACGTATATTTTTATGGTTTGCCTTAAGCGCTTCGATGCGTTTTAAACGACTTTCCAATGTGCTCAATGGCAAATTATGTTTACGAGAATCCACAAGGCCGCCATAGATTAAGGTATCTGTACTCAATACCATAACATCGGCACGGCCCGCATTTTGCTCTACCCAATTCCAGATTTGATCGGCTTGCCCTTTGTAGGTTTTACCGGAAATCAAATTTTGTGGTGGTGTTAACACCGTCATACCTGCAGCCTTAGCAGTATCAACTGTATATTGTAAACTTACTGGACGATCATCTTGCGGAACATATAACACAGTTTCCGCATCAACTTGAATGGATGTACCCGTAGCAATAGCCGTAACCATTAACGCTACTTTCAACCATTTTTTAGACATAGGTTAAACTCCTTTATCAAGCACGCTTGTGCGTACCATTTCACAACTGTTGTAAGGGATACAATCATAAAAAAATAACTAATATTACAATTATATCACTTAGTCATAATTTGGCAAATGTATCGCATATAATCAATTTATCATCTAACGCGCGGTAAACTCCAGTGATATTTAATCGCTAGTAAGCGAATGATGAGAACGATAGTGAAAGCACCGTATACGGCTTGCCCCGCCCAATCGCTAACAACTAAAAGATAATATGCTATACCTCCAATAATACTAGGCAATGCATATACATCTTCTTTCAGTACAGAAGGCACGTGCTGTGCCAACATATCGCGCAGAATGCCACCACCTACAGCGGTAATGGTACCAAGCAACACGATGAATATAGGCAATTCTGGATATAATGTATACCCTGCAGAGGCACCCGTAACGGTAAAGGATGCTAAGCCAAGAGCATCGGCAAATAAATAACTAGCCCTACTACGAGGTCCCATTATGTTGCGATGATAACGACTGTTATAAATAGCAAATACAATAAAGGTTACCACGAGGACGACCGTAACATACACTACATTACGAAGTGAATTGGGCGGAAAATAACCTAGCAGTACATCACGAATCACACCGCCCCCAATAGCGGTAGCAAGGGCAAGCACAGCCATTCCAAAAATATCCATTTTACGGGACACACCCACAAGTGCGCCTGATACGGCGAATGCGATGGTGCCGATCATATCAAACATATACCAAATAATATCCATACTAGCCTCACACAAGCAACTGACACAACGATTAAATCTATTCGCAAAAATACGATAAAATATGATAGACTCTATGTAAGATATTATACATTAAGAGGTGCAATAATGACAAAAGACCTAATGGATTCAACCGAACTTAATACAATGGACGAGCGCAGTCGTGACGAATACTTTATGGGCCTTGCCATCGAAGAAAGCAAAAAAGCGTATGCCCTTGGCGAAATCCCTATTGGCGCCATTTTGGTCCACGATAATCAAGTCATTTCACGTTATCATAACCGCCGTGAACTGGATCATGATGCAACGGCTCACGCCGAGGTTCTCGTCATCCGTGAGGCCTGTAATAGCCTAAAGCGCTGGCGGTTGACTGGATGCACCCTGTATGTTACGATAGAGCCGTGTCCTATGTGCGCAGGGGCCATTATTAACAGCCGTATTGATCGCGTTGTATATGGTGCTAGCGACTACAAAGGGGGCGCTGTAGAATCACTGTTTAATGTATTATCTCATCCGGGATTAAATCATGAGCCACAATTACAAGCAGGCATCCTCGCTGATGAATGTAGCCAATTGATGAAAGATTTCTTTAAAGAGCGTCGTAAAGCACGGAGGAGTACCCAAGAGGCTGAAGGGTCCGCACTCGAAATGCGGTAGGTCGGGCAACCGGCGCGGGGGTTCAAATCCCTCCTCCTCTGCCATATTTAAAATGATAATGATAGAGATATAATAGATAAACCTAGATACATCTAATACAGATTGTATCTAGGTTTTCTTGTCTTTCTAAATAAATTTTATGTTTCAATCGTTTCTCTACTATATAGTAGCGTTTGCCCCATTTTTGCCCCATACTATTTTATAATCTCATATACAGCCTCTTACACTGATATATGCTTAAAAACCATATTTTTTTTGCATTTAGTCAATTTGTTTTTGTTCTTCTTCAGTAATAATATTATCTGGATTTTTCGTTACAGGCAAATCTGCATATTGGCTATCATCAACAATCAACATCGGAATATCCTTCTTTTTCGTTTTCTTCATATTCTCCCCCTACTATCTTATCACTCGAATTTATTACAAGTATTACTAGAATAACATAAAGTATATATGACCATTTCAATACTCAATTTGTGTTAAACAGTTTACAAGTGGCTATTTTCAAATTCTCAATACGCATCGTACAATTTATATTTTGGGATACATATAGTATATAATATAAATATATTATATACTATATCATCAATCAACGAGGTTTACTATGCAAAAGTATTATCCTTATCTCATCACACTGAGTCACATGATCAACGACTCGTGCCAAAGTGTATTACCTGCATTATTACCACTGTTTATCTATACGTATGGTCTATCCCTAGAACAGGCCGGTTTTCTCATCTTAGCGAATACAGCATTATCGTCATTGCTACAGCCATTGCTAGGGTATATTTCAGACAAGCTCAATCAGCCACGACTTATCGCAGCAGGCACGTTATTATCCGCATGTAGTACGGGGATGATGGGTTTTGTTTCGTCTTATGAAAGTCTCCTTGTATGTGCCACACTGGCTGGTGTAGGTTCTTCCATTTTCCATCCTGAAGGGGCAAAAATTATGAACCGCCTCGGAGGTGGCAAGAAAGGCAAAGCAATGGGAACCTTCGCCATCGGCGGTAGCTCAGGCTTCGCCTTTGGTCCTCTATTTGCAGGTGCTATCGCCTATACAGTGGGTGCACATGGCCTAGCAGCTTTCACCGTAGCCGGTATTATTATATCTACCGTTCTATTTCTGCTCATGCCGCGTATCGTAGCTCATGCCCAAACTATCGACCAAGCCGTAGCCACCGAAAATCCAACAGTTGCAGTTCAGCCACTGAAAAATTATTGGAAATATTTTGGTATATTGTTCATCATTATCCTAAGCCAATCGGTTAATTTCCGCGTTATTAATGCATTTATCCCTGTATTCTGGACTCATGAACTCGGCACGAGCCCCGAACAAGGTAGTTTTGCATTAACCGTATTCTTTAGTATCGGTATCTTTATGACCTACATTGGCGGCTTGTTGGGCGACAAATATGGTCCCATCAAAATCATTAGATTATCTCTTTTGATTTGGTTGCCATCCATGTTTCTATTAACACAAGTCCCTGAATTTTCTGTAACAATTATGATGCCCCTAGCCTATCTAATTTTGCTCATGATTGGTGCTGCCAAAGCCATTAGTTATAGCCCTGTTATCGTATTGGGCCAAACTTACCTAGCCAAAAGCATCGGATTTGCATCAGGCATCACCCTAGGCGTAAGCCAAACAATCGGCGGCATCATCGCACCGGTTGTAGGGAATTTAGCAGATACCTATTCACTCCCGGCTGCAATGATGACGCTGGTTCCATTCTTAGTAATAGGCCTAGGCGCATCGTTACTACTAAAAGATCCTAAAAAATTGCAATAGAATAGAAACTAACTATTAAATTGATACTATTTATGCCTATTATCAAAATAGCAAGATTATATTTAAAAAGAACGGACATTCAATCATGATGAAAAAAAATATATTAAAATCTCTCATCCTATTAATATTTTCTATTTGTACATTTTTCGCTATGACATCATCTAGTAGTGCTTTTAATGCTGTTGAGGAATCAAAAGCTATAAGCAATAATCCTGAACTTATTTATACAATTTATTTAGGAATGCCACGTTCAGAGGTTGAGCAAAATCTCAATGCTGTAAAAGGTTGGAAAAAAGATAATCGACATTCTACATATGCATTAACACGACAATATTCTGGTTGGGCACAAATAAAAGCTGGTGCATCACTAGAACAGCGAGTTGTAGTTGTATTTGGAAAAAATAATGATGTAATAAGTATCTCCCCATCCTTTACAACGGACAACTTAGATTTGGCAAATAATATTTATAGTAGTATGTATCAAAACTTAAGTAATAAATATGGTAATCCACGAAAAACATTTAGTGGCGGAAATATGGTTAACAGTGCAAAATGGACTATTAATAATCATGTATATGAAGTAGCAGAAATAATTAAACCAAATTCAATTTACGTATATTTAATCGTAAGAGGTCTCCAAAATTCTGACTTAATGTAAATAAATCTATATGATATAACAAAAGCTCTCTGGTAAATATAAGCTGATATTTTCACAGTATCACCTCGTATTTACAGAGAGCTTTTTATTATATCTAATTCTATTTTCAATATAAAACTAATGTTTCAACATTTCATTCAAGATAACCACATCGGTTTCTTTCATTCCTTGTGCAACGACACCGATACTTTTAATCGTATCATCAACGGAGTGAGCTACGAGACCATCACCCTTTTGATAACTCTTGTTAAGGCGAGCTTGTTTATAGCCCATGAAAGCTCCATCTAAGGAGATGGCAATTTTACCGGCACAAGATGGTTTCGCCCCATCACATACGATACCGGATAGGCTAACAAGACCATTTACGAGTGTATCTTCGATAATATCTTTACTATCGCCTTTCAAAAAGGCAATACCAGCCACACTTACAATGCCAGCTGATACAACGCCACAATATGCGGATAGTTTACCGATACCAGATTTAACGTAAAGCGTTAACAAATTGGCAAATACAAGAGATCGATATAATTCCTCATCGGTTTTATCGAGTTCCTCAGCAGTTGTAATGATAGGCATTGAAACGGTCAATCCTTGATTGCCAGAGCCAGAGCATATAACTACAGGCAACGGGCACCCACTCATGCGTGCATCAGATCCTGCTGCAGCACGAGCCTTGCACTTTGTTTCTAGAGATGGGGTTTCATCATCAAGCAATAACAATCGGCCAATATTGGCACCATAATCATTGGATAAACCTTCATTTGAAATGGCCGTATTATATTCTACCTGTTGCTTAATGCTAGGTAAGATACCGGAAATGTCGCCAGCTTTTGCAAATTCGTAGATACTATCGAAAGTCATCGGGAAAGTACTACTTTCAGCCTCTTTAATTTCGTTAACAGTTTCAGAAAGCACTTCTCCATCTACGGACACATAGGTAATATTGGTATGTGCATTTTCAATACGTACCACTGCCGTATGTTCATCGGTGGTTGCCGTAATTTCAATGTAAAGATTATCAACACCTTTCGCTAGTTCTACAGTGCAAAAGTTAGCATCTAATAAGGTGCCTAACCATTTACGATTTTCATCGGTAGCCGATTCTAACACCTCTAGTTCTCGTTCTGGATGGCCTACGATGGCACCGAGTACGGCAGCCGCCGCCAATCCTTTGCGACCCCCAGAGTTAGGTATAACCACGGATTTTACATTTTTTATAATATTCGCACTACATCGCGCATAAATATGGTTTGGAAACTCATCCAATACGGATACCGCCTTGGCTGCTGCATACGCCAGCGCGATTGGCTCTGTACAGCCAAAGGCTGGTCGCATTTCTTTTTGTAATAATGAAATATAATCCATATTATACTTCCGCAATAACTTCCACTTCTACTGCTACGCCCAATGGAAGATCTTTTACAGCCACGCAAGAGCGAGCTGGTTTAGATGTAAAATACTTTGCATATACTTCGTTGAAAGGTTTGAAGTCATTGATATCAGCTAAGAAGCATGTTGTTTTAATAACCTTGGAGAAATCAGAACCAGCTTCTGCTAATACAGCTTCAATATTTTTGCATACTTGTTCAGTTTGTGCTTCGATACCGCCTTCAACTACGGAACCTTTAGCAGGGTTAATCGCTATCTGACCAGAAGCGAACAAGAAACCGCCAGCTACTTTAGCTTGGGAATAGGGACCTACTGCTGCAGGCGCTTTATCTGTGTGAATTGTTTTCATAATAGGACTCCTTTTTACAATACATACATCATATAGAAATTATTATACATTAATATCGATGTTTTTCAATGTATTTTATTTAATAGATTTGAAAGCATCTGCAAAAATTGGCATAAAATATTGACGTTGTACATCACTAGTCAATGCCAAGAACAATGTAGGCTTTTGTGGATTCATTACGAGTGCCGCTTTTGCATAATATGGGAATTTGATACCTTCCGCATCAACTAATACACGAGAACCTACGGTATATGTTTGATACTTTGTATTATTCATTTTCTCCATTTGTTCTGTGTTTTCTACAGTAATTGTAGTAGGTTTTTGGCTTTCACCAACTACACCAAAGGCGGTGCTGTAACCTGTACCAGCACTTACATAGATGGAACCGGGTACGTTCTTATCTGGCAATGTAAATGTTTTAGATTCTTTTGGCAACAGATTATTAACCGTAGTCAACATGAGTTGTTCTGTAATCGGATCCAACTCACCATTATTGAGTATGGCTAATACAGGAAGGACAGACGCATTAGCCTTAGGGTTATCAAACAATGCATTGGCTGCCGTTTTCAAATCTACGGCTACTAACAAAGCGTCCTTTTGGCCGGTTTTATCTTCCCCTTGTAATTGATATACATCATAGGAAACGCCCATATAGTTAAGCGCAGATAATGCATCCTCATTGCTTTGACGAGTCCGTTTATTCGTAGTTGGTTTTGCATTATCCTTGATAAGCAAATCCTTTATAATATCTACAGAATCTGTAGTAGATGCGGTTGCCACCGTAACTGTATTCGGAACAGACATGGATCCTGCTATGGTTTTTACATCTTTTGCACCAGCAAAACTAGTAACTGCACCAACTAAACAAGCTGCTAGCACAAGAGTTTTTAATGGTTTCATTATTTATTGCCTCCCTTTAGGGTTTTCAATCCATACATGGATTCTAATTGTCCTGACCAGTAGTCTCGGCTCGTATCTTCGGTAGCCAAGATTTGTACTGTAAGCCCATCGTTTTGTGGCATTGCATACATAGTTAAGCTACCAGGCAATACAAAGCCATCATATTTTAAGCTGCCGCGCACACTCATACCGGCCATAGCACCAAACTTAGATGTATATGGTTTAAATGATATTTCTGTAGCGCCCATTGTAAAGTTAGGGATGACTCTCTTAAACAGATCTACGCCCTCTTGCACACTTTGTTTATTCTTTTGCGACAACGATGCATCTTGCATAGCACTTTGTTGTATTGTTTTAATCATATCACGATGCATAGTAGCATTTAAATTTGCCATTTGTGGTTCTAACATTTTGCGATCAAGTGTAACTGTGGCCATTTTTGAAATAAACTTCTCTGCATTAGATTTTGTGTAAGGCTCGCTAACAGATTGTGCTTTCACTTGTTTATCAGCCATTGCGGAATTAATAATTTGCGTAGTCATACGATCTAGATAATTAATAGCCTCTTTATTTACATTGTATGTAAGCAACCAACCTGTATGATGACCTAATGTACTATCCCCAGATAATTGGTACAAACTATAGCCATCTAGAGCAGTACCTTTAAACTCTTCTTTTACCATGGGATAGGATATTTTTATGCGGTCGTTCATAGATTGTGCAGCTCGTTCATTAGCCTTTTGAAGGGTCTTATTTTGTTCCATCGTTCTGAAAGTAGGATTTGTAGGAATCGCATCTACAGCTACCGCGTGTACACCATTATTAGTGGTAGCATACTGACCATAGCCTAAATCAATTGTATCGGCACAAGCTACAGCCGCCATACCTACCGTTAAGCAGGTCGCGCAAGCTAGTGTCATTACCTTCTTACTCCACGTTTTCATAGTCTCACCTCATGAATATATGAATTGAATTATATAAGTAAGTTAAATTAAGAATTTTAAATATACATATAATATTATACTATATAATTGTACTAACATGATAGATACACCAAATTTACATTTCTCCTAATGTACTATACAATACTTAGAGATAAGAAAACGTATTTCTAACAGAAAGGAGTTGGCATTTCGCCACACTAGTATGATACAAGAATTAATTCCTCTCACTAGACCTCGCACATTGGCTGCTGCATTAGGGCCAACCATCTTAGGTGCTGCATTTAGTTATTATACCTTCGGTGCACTTCATGGCACAGGACTCGCCATATTCCATACAATTCTTATATTTTTAGCCGTCGTATCGGCTCAAATCATCGCCAATTTATGGAATGAATTGAAAGATTTTAAATCTGGTCTTGATGCGGGGCAAAAAATAGGTAATGCTGGTTCCCTTACCCGTGGTGCAGTGACGCCGAAGCTCATCTCCACTATGATTAAGGTTCTTATGATTGTACCTATCATCATCGGCCTATACCTATCAGCCACCATTACATGGTGGTACATTCCGGCCGGCATCATCTGTATTTTAATTAGTTTTTTGTATTCAGGTGGCCCAAAGCCAATTTCTCGCACACCATTTGGGGAAATCTCATCCGGTATCGCCATGGGTTTTGCTATTGTCCTCATTACAAGCTTTGCGTGGACGCGTGAACTTTCACTAGCATTCCTAATCCCTGCACTACCAGCTACTCTATTAGTTGGATCCATCATGCTCACCAACAATATTCGAGATATTCGAAACGATAAAAAACACGGTCGTCGCACATTACCAATTGTATTAGGCCGCGACCGTGCCATCAGTCTAATGAGCATTACCTATATCTTTAACTTCTTCTGGATTGGTGCCTGGATCTATTTGAAAGTCCTCCCAATCCCAGCATTACTCGCATTACTCGCCATCATCCCAGCATTTAAAACCATCAAAACATTCTATACCCATGTGGACGAAATCAAATTAGATAAAGCCATGGGTACCACTGCTGGTGCTGCCATGTTATACCAATTACTATTAAGTATAGGGCTCATTATTAGCCGTTAACCAAACTAAAAGACAATAAGCAAAGGAGCTACCACTCAAAACCTCCACCGGCCGGGTCTGACTCCGGCCTACGGCCTTCGCAGGGCCAAAGTCGGTTTTGAGTAGCAGCTCCTTTTTCTATATAACTTTTAGTTATGGATAACTTCTAATAATACATAGTTGCGGAATAGGAAATAATTTAGTACTATAAGTTTATTAAATTACATTTAATTTTCTCGAAAAGGAGAGTGTTTGTATGAACAAATTTTTAGCATTAGCGGCTACAGTCGTTCTCGGCGGTGCGCTATTAATCGCAGGTTGCGGCAGCGATAATAATAAAGCGGCTAGCAGCGGTGACAAACAAGTATTAAAAATTGGTGCTACTGCAGTACCACATGCGGAAATCTTAGAGCAAGTAAAACCGATTTTAGCAAAAGATAATATCGATTTGCAAATCACAGAATTCACTGATTACAATACACCAAATCTAGCATTGGGTGATAAAGAAATCGACGCTAACTTCTTCCAACATGTGCCATACATGGACGAATTTGCAAAAGCTCATAACCTACCTCTAGTATCTGTTGGTGGCGTTCATCTTGAACCAATGGGCTTATATTCCCGTCAAATCAAAGATTTAAAAGACCTTCCTAAAGGTGCAAAAATCGCTATTCCTAATGACCCTACAAATGGTGGTCGTGCATTAATGTTATTACAAAAAGCTGGTCTTATCACATTGAAAGACTCTAACAATATCTTATCCACTGTACAAGATATCGCTTCTAATCCTAATGGTTACCAATTCGTAGAATTAGAAGCAGCTCAAGTGCCTCGTTCCATCGACGATGTTGCACTAGCAGCTATCAACACAAACTATGCATTAAGTGCAGGTCTTAACCCTGGTAAAGATGCATTGTTCATCGAATCTAATGATTCCCCTTACGTAAATGTCGTAACTGTTCTTAAAGGCAATGAAAACGACCCTCGTATCAAGAAATTGATGGAAGCTCTTCATAGCCCTGAAATCAAAAAATTCATTCAAGATAAATACCAAGGTGCAATTGTTCCTGCATTCTAATGGACATTATCTTATGCTAAAAGGCTGGAGCCACGCGCTCCAGCCTTTTTCTTGTACTACGTATATTTCACTGTAGAAGGATCTATTTACCAATTACATCGCATTCAGAAAAACTAAATGGTAATAGTTTCTCCATAGTTACTATTTTTATATTCCCCATCGAGTTTCCCATAATGATTAGAGGTATTTTAAATTCAGCCATTACCTGACGACATGCGCCACATGGCGCACAAGGTCCTTCCGTATCAGCAACTACGGCAAGGGCCTTAAATTTTATATGACCTTCGGATACGGCTTTGAAAATGGCCGTTCGTTCAGCACAGTTTGTGAGACCATAGGAAGCATTTTCTATATTACATCCTTCGTAAAGGGTACCATCTTCGCATAACAAGGCAGCGCCAACAGCGAAATGTGAATATGGAGAATAAGCGTTTTCACGAGCTTTTATGGCGCAATCCATAAGTTTTTGAATTTCTAATTCTGTCATATACGACTCCTTATTCCACAATATCAAGAATGGTATCCACTACATTTGGCATTTCTTCGCCAATCGTAATCGCCTCTATATAGGTCTTAGCTGCATTAGCAAGTAAGCTTTCATCAGAGGCATACAAGGTCGCAATACTTTCACCTTCAGTAATAGCATCACCAGTTTTTTTATGCATGATAATACCTGCACTATAATCGATAGGGCCATCTTTTATGGTGCGCCCAGCACCGAGCATAACAGATGCTATACCACATTGTTCGGTATTCATATGGGTAATGTAACCAGCCTTAGGCGCTATTACATCATATGTACATTGGCCGATAGCTAGTAGACTTTCATCATCAATTACAGAGCTATTACCACCTTGAGCGTCAATCATGAGGCGTAGACGTTCGAGTGCAGCGCCAGAATCGAGAGCCTCACGCACACGAGTTAGGGCGGTTTCATAGTCGCAAATGTGGCTTAAAACGAGCATGTGAGCAGCCATGATAATACATTCATGGGTCAAGTCCTCAGGTCCATAACCTTTTAATGTATGAATGACCTCACGAATTTCTAAGGCATTGCCTATGGCATGACCAAGTGGCCGATCCATATCCGTCAAAACAGCCTTAACGGAACGACCGTTTTCACGTCCAATATCTACCATAGCCTTAGCCAAGGCACGGGCCTCTTCAATGGTTTTCATAAAGGCCCCACTGCCGACCTTTACATCTAGTAGAATGGCTTGCGCACCAGATGCCAATTTCTTGCTCATCACGGAGGAAGCAATAAGAGGAATACTGTCCACTGTTCCCGTTACATCGCGCAAAGCGTAAAGTTTTTTATCGGCTGGTGCCAAACCTTCTGATTGACCTATAACGGCAAGGCCTATTCTATTCACTTGGGCGATAAAATCTTCTTGGCTTAAGGATACTTTCAAATGAGGAATCGATTCCATTTTATCGATAGTCCCCCCTGTATGACCCAGGCCTCTACCAGACATTTTTGCGACCTTACCACCACAGGCGGCCACTAAAGGAGCAATGATAAGTGTCGTCTTATCCCCTACACCACCTGTGCTATGTTTATCTACGGTGATACCATCAATTGACGATAAATCCACCATTTGTCCTGACTGAGCCATCGAGAGTGTCAACGTACCGAGTTCACGAGCATTCATGCCATTAAATACGATGGTCATCAATAGAGCACTTACTTGATAATCAGGAATAGTACCATGTACATAGCCCTCTATGACAAAGCGAATTTCCTCATTTGTTAGTGCTAAATTGGCTCTTTTTTTCAAAATAATATCATACATGCGCATAGTTACACCGCCATTCTAAGAAACCACCTAAGCACTGCCTAGGTGGTTTTTCTTTATACTTCTTCGTCCAAATAATCTTTTAGGAGCTCTACGGCCGCACTCGCCCCGATACGGCTACATCCTTCTGCAATATAAGCCTTCATATCAGAAATGGAACGAATGCCTCCAGCTGCCTTAATCTGTACATTAGGACCAATGTGCTTCTTAAATAGTTGCACATCTTCTAATGTAGCGCCACCACTACCAAATCCAGTTGAGGTCTTGATAAAATCTGCGCCGCCTTCCGTTACACAATGGCATAGTTCTATCTTTTCTTCATTCGTTAAGAAACAGGCCTCGATGATAACCTTTAAAATGTTATCACCGCATACGGATTTAAGAGCCTTGATTTCCTCTGTTATAGCATGAAAGTCCCCTTGTTTCGCATCACCTAGATTGATGACCATATCCACTTCTGATGCACCTTCTGCAATAGCTTGTTTCGCTTCCGCCACCTTGGATTCTGTCGTTTGATAGCCTAGAGGAAACCCAATAACGGTACAAATATTCAAATTGGGATATGCATTATGAGCGGATGCCACAAAATCAGGTGGAATGCAAACTGATGCCGTATGATAGGCCAATGCATCTTCACAAATCACCTTAATATCGTCCCATGTAGCAATGGGTCTTAACAATGTATGATCCACATAGGTTAATAGGTCTTTACCTAACATGACTACCTCCAAAACAATCTATTATTCTATTAGGATTAGTTACCATCGTAACCGAGCACGTCTTTAGAAAAAGGACATCTGCTCTGGTTCTGGTTCCTTATGTAATTCTGCTTGTGCAGCTTTATTTTTTTCATCGATGAATGGTTCGAGAGGTTCGCCTATTTTTGAAAGTAGTTCGGGTAGTGAGTTCGCCCCTTTCAAGCGAGCTGCCTCGATAGCAACCTTGGCACATGTTTCAGCATCATCCAATGCATAATGATGCTGAAATTCTACGCCTAAGTACGCCGCCATTGTGTTCAATTTGTGATTTACTAAATCGGGCCATACGGCACGAGAAATTTTTACAGTACACGCATAGTCAAGTTCTGGCCAAGGAATTTTATAGTAATCAAGAGTGGCACGCAATACATTCATATCGAATTTTGCATTATGGGCAATCATGATTTTTCCCTTCAAATGATTTTCATAGATAGCAGGCCATAGTTGATCAAATGTCTTTTCATGCAACACTTCTTTAGGCTCAATACCATGAATTTCAATACATTCAGGATCAAAGGACATAAATGGCGGTTTGATAAGACTATATGCTTTTTTAGTAATTTGCCCATTTTCAACGGTAATAACCGCTAAGGAACAGGCGCTATTTTTATATTTATTAGCTGTTTCAAAATCCAATGCTACAAAATCTAACATGGCAATCCTTTCTTAGCTACAACAATATTATATACATACATCTGATATACATATATCAACTCGTATTAGGAATCATCTTCACTTCTCTATTATTATATCATGAACGCGAAGAAAATCGATGTACAAAAGCAGTTCTTAAGCTGACTTTCACAATGGAAATTCATTGACAGGATGCCCCATTCTATGTGAAAATTATTTAGATATATAAGTACTATGGAGGTTATAACATGGCAGATGACAGATTAATCGTCGCCCTCGACGTATCCACAATGGATGCGATGAAATCTATCGTGTCCTCACTAGGGGACTCCGTTAGTTTCTACAAGGTGGGCATGGAATTATTCTACGCCGAAGGGGACCAAACGGTTCGCTATTTGCAAGAGCACGGCAAACATGTATTTCTCGATTTGAAATTACATGATATTCCTAATACGGTGGCCCATGGCGTATCTTCCCTTACTCGTTTAGGCGCCAATTTAATTACCATTCACGGTCAAGGTGGCCCTATAATGATGAAAGCTGCCGCTGAGGCTGCTCGTGAAAGCGCTGAAAAACTAGGCATCGAACGTCCAAAACTATTAGCGATTACCGTATTAACAAGCTTTGATGACGAATCTTGGACATCTATTGGTGGTCAATTACCAATTGCGGACCAAGTCATTCGCCTTGCTAAACTAGCAAAAGAATCCGGTATGGACGGTGTTGTATGTTCCGCTTTAGAGGCTAAGATGATTCGCGATGCCTGCGGACCAGATTTCCTTATCGTTACACCAGGTATTCGCCCATCCTTTGCAGCTACAAACGACCAAAAGCGCATTGCTACACCATCGAGTGCATTACAGGATGGTGCATCTCGCCTTGTTATTGGCCGACCTATTACACAAGCTGAACATCCACAAGAGGCGGTACGTTTAATTATTGAAGAAATGGAGAGTGTATCCAAATGATGTCAGAACAAGAAGTAAAACAATTACTTATCGATACTCAAGCAATTTTAGAAGGTCATTTCTTATTGACTTCTGGTCTACATAGCCCTATGTACGTTGAAAAATTCAACGTATTACAACATCCAAAGTACACTGAAACATTGTGTAAAGAATTGGCTGAACGCTTCCGCGATCAAAACGTAGAGCTCGTTATTGGACCTATGACTGGCGGCATCTTATTAGCTCACGAAGTCGGTAAAGAATTAGGCACACGCGCTATCTTTACAGAACGTGAAAAAGGCGTTATGACATTGCGTCGTGGATTCAAAATCGAACCAGGTACACGTGTACTTATCGTAGAAGATATCGTAACTACAGGCGGTTCCGTACAAGAAGTTGTTAACGTAGTTAACCAATCCGGCGGTGAAATCGTAGGCGTAGGTCTTCTCGTTAATCGTTCCGGTGGCAAAGCTGAATTCGGTGTACCAAAAGAAAAAGTACAAGCATTACTTAACCTTGAAGTACCAACATACAAACCAGAAGAATGCCCTCTCTGTAAAGAAGGCGTAGCTATGACAGAACGTGGTTCTAAACATATTAAATAGTCTACAAAGCCCTACACATTATGTGTAGGGCTTTGGCTATACAAATTTTTCATACACAAAAGGAGTTCCTCTGAGAAGGAACTCCTTTTGCGTGTGTGTAGTTATTGTGTGTAAGAGAGAGATTTTGATACAAATGTATCAGTATAGAGTGTGTGGCTCTATAGTGGCCATGAATGCACTTTCATGACCACGTTTCTCTTTAGTGTTCAGAGAGATAATCCAATAAGACTATTATTGGTCTTGTGTAGTTTGTGGTGCACCTTGCTCCATTGGTGGTTGTGGAGCAGCATTACCATTAGGCTGATTAACTTGAGGTGGCTGGCCTTGTGGTGGCATTTGATGATTATGACCTTCTGGTCTCATTTGGTGATTTTGACCTTCTGGTCTCATTTGATGATTTTCACCTTCTGGTCTCATTTTGTGATTATTAGATCTCATAGATTGATCATTATCTTTTCGATGCATATTAGCATCTTGATGATTCATTGGCATATGCCCCATTCGATGTTGACCATGCATTTGATTATTTTGACATTCTGATGGCATATCACCTTTTTTATCTTGGAAATTATTTGCATCATGATTTCGTTCTACCAATAAGTTCATTTTGATAGGTTCACTATTATTTTGTACGTCATTAGCAGAAGCAAATGTTACTCCGCCAATTCCACATGCTGCGGTCAATACTGTAGCAATTAAAAGTTTTTCATATTTTCACCTTTACCTAATATTCAAATACGATTAAAACAACGATATCCTCAGATAGATCTAACTCTATATCTATTAATATCTTAAAATATACGGCTCAATCTATATTAATAGTTTTATATATTTTATTGAGCTTGTGTCTCACCATTAGGTGCTTGTTCTGAAGCATTACCATTAGGTTGCGAACCTTGAGATGGTTGGCCTTGTGGAGGCATTTGACCATTTGAGTGCATATGTCCACCATTGTTTGGCCCCATACCGCCTTGAGGCATCATTTGATTTTGACCATTTTGATTCATATGCTCACCATTGTTTGGTCCCATACCATCTTGAGGCATCATTTGATTATTTCCATCCATCATATGTTGATCCATATGCATATTAGGACCATCATGTCTATGTGGTTTTCTGAACTGTTGTTCATTAGTTTTCATCCATTCACCGAAATTTGGTAGATCATTTACCGCAAACGATGTCCCTGCCCCAACAGCACAGATTACTGTTAGAATTGCTGCAATTATAATTCGTCTCATAGGTCCTCCTTAATCTATATTTTGAAAGTAACGCTCACGTACGCCGCGAAGTTCAACGCCAACAAAGACACATACAAGACCTCCAAAAAGCCCTACACCGCCAAGCGCCACTAATGTTATTAAAGATAATGCCGGGAATGCTGTTACATTCTCAAATGGTTGCCAAGAGCTCCCTAATAGATACAGGATTGCTGGCGTAATTATAAACAGCAGAACCCCTACGATATATGATAAAGCACTGCCAATAGATAGTAATGTTTTGGATGCTTTTTTTGCCATTCCTGGTAACTGAGGTAACAAGCGCTCTTTGTAATCTTCAAATCTTTCATAGATTGCTTGCATATTAACAGATTTACTTTTACTACCATCTTGAGTCAAAGTCTCTGTAATGATACCTGCATCTACATAAGATGCATAGATTTCCTCTGGAGTGCCCAAGGATTTAATAATTTCACTATCTGAAAGACCTCTTTCATACCCTACTGCAAAGTGTTCTTCATAAACCTCTATAATACTTTCAACATCAGCAACATGTGCCTTTTTGAAGATATTACGTAGTGCTTCTAAAAAGCTATTCTTATTCATTATAGTCGACTCCTTTCAACAGGATATTTACAACGCCAGAAAACTCATTCCATTCTCGACGCATCTGATTGTATGCTGCACGCCCATCATCTGTAATATGATAGTATTTTCGAGATGGTCCCGAAGAGGACTCCTTCAAATACGTTTCAACATACTTTTCTTTTTTTAATCTGTTAAATAATGGATATATAGTTCCTTCTGAAATTTCAATATACTCTGAAATAGTACTAACAATTTCATATCCATAGCGATCGTCTTGTGTTAATAATGCTAGTACAAGCATATCCATAACACCTTTTTTTAACTGAACTTGCATAGTTCCTCCCTTTTGACGCCATCAGGCTTGTTCTTGTGAACCCCTAATTCTAGTCAATCAAAATCTTTTACGGTCACTATCATGTACTGACATATACATAATAACATAAGGTACCTTGAATTGCAAGGTACCTTGCAAAAAAAATTTACTTAATTTACTCTTTTTATATGTGTAATTATTGCCCACTTTGGTCAACACTTGATTGTATATTAGGCGCTTGAGTTGCTCCATTAGCAGGTTGTGTACCTGGTTGAGCTGGTTGTTCTGATACTGGTACAGAACCCGTTGCAGGCATTTGACCTTGTGGTTGGGTTGGTGTATTAGACGTAGGCATATTATCTATTTCGTGGTCATAGTCTCTATGTTCTTTATGATCCTTTTGATTCTTATAGTCTTTATGATCCTTATGATCTTTATTATCTTTATTATCCTTATGATCTTTTACATTCTTATGATCTTTATTATTATTAAAATGTTTATCTTTTTGTTGATCTATGCCATCATGTTTTGACGTATTCTTAAATTGCTGTGCATTATCGTGTTTCCATGCAGTATAGCTTGGTAAATCATTCATAACAAAAGAAGTTGCACCACCTACTGTGCAAATAGCTGCTAAAATTGCTGTAATTATAATCCGTTTCATAGTATCTCCTTAATTCATTCTATTCAATATTTAAATGTAGCCAATTAACGCTTACATACATTATTAAGTTCACTGCCAGCATAGATGCATGTCAAGCCACCAAATAAACCTAATCCCGCAATTCCCGCCATAGTAACAATCGACACAGCAGGAAGTGGTGTAACATTTGCTAATGGTTGCCATGAACCACTTAACAAAAATAAAATCGCTGGTGTCACGATAAATAGTAATACTCCAACAATATAGGTAAGAGCACTAGCTACTGTTAATAATGCATGAGATGCTTTTTTAGCCACCCCTGGTAACTGTGGTAACAAATGGGCTTTATACTCTTCAAGTCGTTTATATATTGCTTGCATGTTAACTGTTCTTTTAGTGCCTTCTTGTCCGATTTCATCAGTGATGATACCTGCCTCTACATAGGATGTATAAATTTCTTTTGGAGTACCTAATGATTTAATGATTTGTTCATCATCAAGACCTTTCTCATACCCTACAGCAAAATGTTCTTCGTATACATCAATGATACTTTCTACATCTAAAACATTTGCTTTTTTAAAAATAATACGTAATGTGTTCAAAAATTCTTGTTTATTCATTTTAGTCTACCCCTTTCAAGAGCATATCAACAACGCCAGAAAATCCATCCCATTCTTGTCGCATCTGATTATAAGCGGCTGTACCATTTGAGGTTATTTTGTAATATTTTCGCGATGGTCCCGTTTGTGATTCCAGCAAATATGTTTCTACATATTTTTCTTTTTTTAATCTGTTAAAAAGTGGATAAATAGTACCTTCCGAAAGTTCTATATATTCGGAGATTTTACTGACTATTTCATATCCATAGCGATCATTTTGTGTTAGTAATGCTAGTACTAGCATATCCATAACACCTTTCTTTAATTGAACTTGCATAGTTCCTCCATTTAAGCTGTGCTCATCTACCAATATGAAAGCTCTCTTACTGTCACTATCTTGTACTGACAAATACATAATAACATAAGGTACCTCGGTTTGCAAGGTACCTTGCCAAAAAAATTATTATTTTTTTATTTTTTATCAAAAAAATCACCAAAAAGCAGATAAATACTATGTTTATTAAATAAAAAATTTTTTGAAATTTATATGATAACGACCCCAATTGAAGAAAATCATAACTATATCTCATGAAAATACCCCCTTTACTGATTGTCCAGTAAAGGGGGTACATATCAAACATGAGGCTTTTCTACTATTTCTAAGATTATTATTAAGATGTTTGTCCTAATTTAACCTGTGTGCTCTTCATTTTTCCATTATGAGTATAGGATACTAAAATTGTATCCCCAGGACTCTTGGCATCAATTTGCTCCTTTAATTCCATTAATGTAGTTACATCCTTACCATCAATTTGAGCAATCGTATCGCCTTCCACAATCCCAGCTTTCGCCATAGGCCCATTTTGGTCTAACTGAACAATAAGAAGTCCGTCTCCTTCATAGCTTACATTATTACGAGCTGCCGTTTGACGGTCTACAGCCCATACGCCTAAATATGGGCGAATGACCTTACCGTTTTTAATGATAGAATCAATAATAGGTTTTGCAGAATTAATAGGAATGGCAAAGCCCATTCCTTCTACCCCTTCTTTAGAAATTTTAGAGCTATTAATGCCAATTAACTCACCATCAGCATTCAATAATGCACCACCAGAGTTCCCTGGGTTGATAGCCGCATCAGTTTGAATCAACGGAAAACGTTGTCCTTGACCATCAATGGTACGAGCTAAAGCACTAATTACACCAGATGTAACAGAACCTTTGAATTCAAGACCTAATGGGTTACCAATGGCAATTGCTGGTTCTCCGACCTGTAAGGAATCAGAATCTCCAATAGTAATCGGTTGAATATTTTTAGGAGGATCAATCTTTACAACTGCCAAATCTGATTGTTCATCTGTCCCCATAACTGTTCCCTTAACAGTACTACCATCTGATAATGACACGGTGACTTCATTATTTCTAGCACCTGCTACAACATGATTATTCGTCACAATATGACCTTCATTATCAATTAAAACACCTGAACCAACGCCTTCACCTGCGTAAATGGTACGATTAAAAATATCCTTTTGGAATACTTGTGTTGTAATACCCACTATGGCGGGGCCCGATTTTTTAGCCGCTTGTACAACATAGGTATTACGAGATTCAGTCAATGGTTTTGTTTGCTTAGTTTGATTTGTTACAGCACTCTGTTGCGTACCTGTTGGTGCACCGAAGAAATAATAACCCCCACCTACACCTACGCATAGTGCAATAGCACATGCTATGATTTGTTTCTTATATTGTTTTATATTCATATACTGTCTCCTATTTTAATTGCATACAATTAATATACACTCATTATAGGTCTTATTACTTAGATTTGCAATACAACAATTTCTAGCATTTCTAAATAATGTGTAAAAAGGCAGAAAAACAAAAGAGGTATTCATTAGCATTAACTAATGAATACCTCTTTTGCATATAGTTTGAGAGTGTAAGGACTGTGAGAGAGAGTTATATATGAAGACGGAAAAGTTGAGAGAGAACTTATTAAGAGAGAGAAGTTAAGTGTATCTTTTCCGTATATCTTCATAATAATCCTTACAGTTATAGTATACACAAAATCTCTAAAAAATAAAGCGTAGTATATAAAAAATATATAAAACTTCGATTATTTCTCTATAAGATAAGCCCTAAAAACATATATAACATCAACAGCTCACCAATCCATGAACTAAAAGTGAATTTAGCTATGCTTTTTATACAAACTTGTAACCTACACCCCAAACTGTGATGATATGTTTGCTATCAGATGGATTTTCTTCGATTTCTTCACGTAAACGATTGATATGAACAGCTACTGTTGCATAATCACCATAAGAATCTAATCCCCATACACGGGAATATAATTCTTCTTTGGAGAATACGATATCGCGGTTACGCATAAGAAATTCTAATAGTTGGAACTCTTTTTTCTTAAGATGAACTTCTTTGTCATTTACCCAAACCTTCATCATCTTAGGATCAAGGCGAATATCACCGGATTGAATAGCATTTGTATCAACAACATCTTTTTCAGTAAGTCGTTTATATTGTGCTAACATAGCTTTAATTTTTGCAATCAATACAGATGGAGAGAATGGTTTTTCGATGTAATCATCGGCACCTACACCAAGGCCACGGATTTTATCAATATCATCGAGGCGTGCAGTTACCATCACAATAGGTACGCGCACTTTATCACGAATGGCGCGACATACTTCAAAGCCATCCATTTCTGGCAACATAACGTCCAAAATAATTAAATCGACTGGCGTATTCAAAGCAGCTTCAATACCATCAGTACCATTATTCATAACAGTTACGTCATAACCAGCAACCATCAAATAATCACGCTCAATATTAGCAATATCAATATCGTCTTCAATTATTAGAATATGTTCACTCATGATTTTCTCCTTTTTTTGGGAACTCTAAAATAATCCTAAGTCCATGTGGTCTAATATTTTCTATCACTACACGACCTTCGAAAATTTCCATAATACGTCTAATAATCGAAAGACCAAGTCCACTCCCCTCCTGTGGATTAGTGCGGGACGAATCAACTCGATAAAACGGACGCATAAGTCGGTCAAGCGACTCTGGCGGAACCCCAGGGCCATCATCACTTACCACACAGTACACATGACTTTCATCTTCGGTGACATCAATAACACTATGTCCTATATCTGCCATCTTATATTTTGCACTATTATTTAAAATATTTTGCAAAACCCGCTGTAATAGCTGCGGATTCGCCATAATAGTAGCATCCTTAACCGTAATACGTTGGCTCAGTTCAAGACCTCTAGACTTATAATGTTCTATATGATCTTCTACAAAACCTTGTACATATTTCCCTAATTCTATTTTCTCCGATGGTCTAGATTCCTTTTTATAATTCAATGTTGTAATAAGGAACAATTCCTCCAACATAGAATCTAAATCATTGGCACGCTTCAAAATAATTCCCATGTAGCGCTTTTGTTGCTCTTCGGTTGGTGCGATACCATCCCGAACGCCCTCTGCATAGGCCTTAATTGCAGTTAATGGAGTTCGGATATCATGAGAGATACCTGCAAGCAATTCTTTTTGTTGCTCCTGCTCCATTTCGATTTGGTAATTGGCAGCTCGTAATGATTCCGTCATGTTTCGAACGTGAATCATAATGAACTTCGTCACAAATCGGTTGATTGCAAAAAATGTAACTATAAACAAAAGTAACGCAACAATGCTAATGTAGAACGAAACGGTCTCCATCAAGCTATCACTACCATGCACAGCTCGTTTAATAGCTATGTGATATAGATACGCATGACGTCCTTCATTCTTACGCATTTCGTACACAAAGGTATGATTTGACTGATAGACAATCCCTTGTAACTCAGGGTTTACATCAATCAAGCCAACGATAGCAGATTCATTATAAATCTGTTGTGTACCGTAAGAATATAGAACCTTTCCCTGATCGAGAATTTCTACATACACCTCATTAGGGTCTAACAAACTATAGCTTGGTTTAACAAGAGAATCCATTAAACCATTGTCTATACCATAAAAGGTAATAGTCTCAGCCACACGGCTAACACTTTTAAACTGTTGTTCTTGCTCGATACGCAAATAGTATCCGGCATTCGCTAAAATGCGTAGTCCTGAAAAATATAACAAAAATAGAATAATTGCAATTAATATAGGAACTACAAATAGAACAACATTGGATATCCAAATTCTAATTTGTAAATTCACAGGATTACCTCAATATCATAATTAGTAGATACTCCTTATAGTGTACGCTATTTTACGCATGATTAGCAAGAGTAAATATAAAATTCGTATAAACATAAAAACAGCCCTACCTAAAAGGTAGAGCTGTTAATATTAAGATTAACGACGGTTAGCTTCGAAGAAGTTAATAGCAACTTCTGGGAACATAGCGTATGTTAATACGTCTTCTTCAGTGATGCCAGTGTAACCTTTGGAGTTCAAATCTTCAGTGTAACCTGCCAATTCAGGTTCGATAAGATCTGCTGGACGGCAAGTGATAGGTTCTTCATCGCCGATGATAGTGTGACGAATTTCATCAGAAATTTTACCAGGCAATGCACCATATTTACCGCGTACAAGGTCTTTAACTTCGTTAGGAACCATTTTATAACGGTCGCCCATCATAACGTTCATCATAGCCATTGTACCAACGATTTGGGATGTTGGAGTTACCAATGGAGGGTAACCCAAGTCTTCACGAACGCGTGGCATTTCATCCATTACGTCGAAGAAGCGATCGCCCATACCCATTTCGTTCAATTGGTTTTGAGTATTGGACAACATACCGCCAGGAATTTGGTAACGACGAACAGCTGGGATTACATCACTAGCTGGTTTCAAGTTGAATTCTTCAGCGATTTGTTGTTTTACTTTACGGAAATGATCAACTAATGGAATGTATTTATCAAGGTCAAGACCAAGATCCCATTCAGTACCTTTGAACATTTCAATCATAGTTTCAGTAGCTGGTTGGCTAGTTGCATGAGCGAATGGGGAGATAGCAGTATCGATAATATCTACGCCAGCTTTAGCAGCTTCCCAGTATGTAGTGCTTGCAAGACCGCAAGTGAAATGGCTGTGCAAGTCGATTGGCAAATCGCCAAAACGTTTTTTGAAAGTAGAAACTAAATCGAATGCATCAGCAGGTCCTAACAAACCGGACATATCTTTAATGCAAAGGGAATCAGTACCCATTTCAACCAAAGTTTCAGCAACTTTCAAGAAGCTTTCAGTTGTATGAACTGGAGAAATAGTGTATACCATAGCGGATTGAACGTGTGCGCCTGCTTTTTTGGAATATTTAATAGCAGCTTCCATGTTACGAGGGTCGTTCAATGCGTCAAAAATACGGATACGGTCGATACCATTTTTTACAGCAGCTTTACAGAATGCTTCTACTACGTCATCAGAGTAATGTTTGTAGCCCAACAAGTTTTGGCCACGAAGTAACATTTGTAGTGGTGTATTTTTTACATTAGCTTTTAATTTGCGAAGACGTTCCCATGGATCTTCGTTCAAGAAACGAAGACAGCTATCATAAGTAGCGCCGCCCCAACATTCAAGAGCTTCATAACCGATTTCATCTAAAAGGCCAAGCACTGGTTCCATTTGTTCGTAACGCATGCGAGTTGCCAAAATAGATTGATGACCGTCACGAAGAACGGTTTCACAGATTCTTAATTTTTTAGCCATGTTAATCCTCCAATTCGAAATAGTTAGGCGATGTAATTTTATACATACACTCAAAGACTATCTCATACCTATTTATCAACAATTCCTATAGTTTCTACTTATGTAGATAAAATATGCTAGGAATTATTGGAACATACTTATATTAGACTACTTCTAAAATTCTTTGTCAACAAGTATATTATGCTTATTTATCATCAGAAAGCATGCATCTTTGATATAAAAGTGTAAAAAAAATCACCAAAAACGCTCGTTATGCTAGATTCTATCTTGCATTTTTAATCATTACCAAATGAGTATGTTAATGAGAATATAAGAACAAACTACTTATCATACCGTTATAATTTTTATTTATGTACGAAAGCATATCAGTATTTGTTGATATAGTACAACGAATTATCTTGATTTATAAACCTAGTTATCACTTTTTATGATGAGCAACAAAGGTAATCTAATATTCATGAATATACATTTTCTATTTCAAATATACTTTTTATTTCACCTTTTTAGGTGCTGTTTCAAGAACAATATTCTTGCCATCTCGTTTTACTTGGATAGAGAATGCCCCTTCACCCTCTTTAAAATACTCCATTTTAATGTCTAACAGCATCTTACCAATAAGTGTTTCCACCTTCTCAGTTAAAAATTCACGATAAAATGCATCTTGTGTTTGCTTAGGACTTTGATGAATCACAGGTTTCGCTGCATTGCGTTCCGCCTGCATCATAGTTTCTTCAAAGTTATCATTTCCACCCCATTGCTTCATCATTTCTGCGTCTGATAAGCCTTTTTGAATTTTAAACTTTGCCATTATATACTCCTATTCTACTAGTTAGACGACCAACATAATGCGCATTCTAACTAACTTTATATATTATTACTCTTATTTAAGTCTAATTCTTTACACCTAATAATTCAATAATATGTTCCTTCACCATAACTGGATCAATACCAGACATACAGTACGCTTTTCCCTTCGGACATTTTCGCTTACGGCATCCTAAGCAATCCATATCATGATTTTGTAACACTTTATATGTTCCGGTTATAGGTCCCCACTCAGCAGGATCTGTAGGGCCAAATAAAGCAATTACAGGACGTTTTAGAGCCACTGCCATATGTAGTGCCCCCGTATCACAGGCCACTACCACATCACATTCGCCAAGAAGAGCCGCCATTTCACGCAAGGTAGTCTTACCTAATTTATTGTAAACCGGCAAATCCTCTTTCTCTACATGTTGCATCAAATCTTCAAACTCTTGTGATTCTTTTGGCCCCCCAAAGCATATAAAATTGCTTCTATAGGACAAGGAATCAATTAGTTGTTGCCACTTTTCATGAGGCCAGGACTTAGTCTGCCATGATGAACCTAAAACTAAACCTATCAATGGTCTATCTTTTTCTGCAAACGCCGTTTCCACTTCGAATTTAGCCCGTTGTTGCTCATCAGCTGTTATAATGAGATCCATTAAATTCATATTCTTAGTCTCAACAGGGATAGTTTCTGTGTTTAATGCACCTGGCAGTAATTTAGCTACATCAAGATATTGCTCTATAACATGCTTTGACCGATTCTTCGATTTGTAATTAGTAAATAACCAATTCAGTTCTTTAGTACCCCCTAATCCTAACCGTATAGGTGCACCAGATGCCAATAGTACAAGCCCCGTAATAAGCCGGCCTTGTACATCAACAGCTATATCGAAGTGATAAGGCTTTAAACGTTTTCGTAAATCCCACCACATATTCCACATGGTACGAAGGTGTAATTTTTTTGAATGAGCCTCATATTCATCCCGTTCCCAAGGAATTATATGATCTACATAGGGGTTATGTTCTAATAGTTCAGCCATGCTAGGTGTAACAATCCAATGTAATTTTGCATCCGGATACTGTTGCTTTATCCACCTTGCGGCGGCTGTGGCATGCAGTATATCACCAATATAACTGAGCCGTACAAATAATATATTCATAGACAACCGCCTTTCTCATGTATTATCATTGCCCGTTAAATCACCATCTCGTATACTCATATACCGATTATAACGAAATATATATGAGTTCAACTTGAATTATGTCGTATAAAACTAAATGATTTTATAAATAAAGCCTTTATAACCTGCGATTATAAAGGCTTTATATTAATTCTTCTTAGAGCTAGAGTCTTTAGATGATTTATCGTTATCTTCTGTTACTTTAGTCGTATCATCACTACCATTGGCAATAATTTCTTTCACCGCATTCATAGTTACTTCAGACAAGGTAGTCGGATTATTATATTTATAAATAGGTTTAAATCCTACGCCTAATTTACCAGAGTATACAGTTAATACATTATTATCTTCATCGACACGAGCAATATAGATGGTCTTGCTAGTATCTACACCAAGCAAACGGAAGCGTCCAGGTGGGTTGATAACACGCCAGCCACCTTCGATACCATTAAACATGAAGATGTCGCCAGTTTTAGCATTATCATAGAAGAAATTATCTTCATCATAGAATACAGCAATGCGACCAATATCCGTAGCTTGCATATAAACGCGACGCGTATCATAGTTCGCATCAGTTCTGTAAATACGGTATGCACCCTCACGAACTTTTACCTTCATGTACACCACATTTGTCGCTTCGGAATACGCCGCATCAACAATACGACTTCCCTTTGGTACATCTTCAAGTTCTGTATCTACTTCGTGTTCCGGATCATCTGCATTGAGTCGGGCCATAACAACCTTGTTGTCCGTATACAGGCCCATAATTGCGTAGTTACGATCTGGCATCCAGTCAAAATAGCTGATGGAGCGACCTTTCAAATTAACCGTTGTGGGCTTGCTTTCACCAGCCTTATAAATCCGAAGAGATTCATCTGTAACAACAGCCATAAATTGATGGTCATAGGACACATATTTACGTCCCTCTTTTACGTCAGGGAAGTTTTTCGTGTCATCCTTAGACGCACCAGAGACGTTAAATTCCGTAGTCGGTGCAAACATATATTGATCAAGGTACAGATACACCCCTCCTTGCAGTAGAATACCTACCGCAAAGGCGCTCAGTACACGCGTAAAAGGTTTCATTGTTCCTCCTATTTCACGATAAACGCCGTAGGAATCATCCGTTCCCCTAACAAATCGGCTGGTTTATTTACAACTTTGCCATTTAAATACAATGTAGAGCTAGAGCCACCATCGAGGTTAGCCGCAATGTATGCGCCCTTTTCATAAAGTACATCTTGCACATCACGCAAGGTAGCACCCAAGGAATAACCTGGTTGACGACCGTCGATTACAACGAACAACACAGTACCATCCTTACGTTGACCTATGGCCGTACGAGGACCTACGCCCCAACCGCCATCGCCATCGGTAATCATCTTCTTACCATCTACGATAAGAGGTGGCCCAAAGGTAATACCTTCCATAGCTTTCATATCAGCTAATTCAGTTTTATCATAGTTACCCGCAATGAGGTTGCCAGATTTAGAGAAACCTACAAAATCAACGGATTCATCAGGCCCCACATCCTTACCGATAATATAATCCCCTTCGTGAAGGATAAAGCCATATGGCAAGCGGCCTGTACCAGTACCATTAGGATCGTGGAAGCCACCGCCATTGATAGCCGCTACGGCACCATTCATTTTAGCAATATTACTTGTGGTATCCCCTTTTTCTTGAATGTTTGCAGCTGTCGCAACTTGGATACGACGAGGATCTGGAATTTCAAGCACGTACCCTACATAACGAGAAGACTCAATTTTTTCCAATTTTAAGTCTTTATCTTCGCGAGCATTAAATTTAAACAAATCTTGACTCTTTACAACGCCTACTGTCCCCAAAATAGATTGCAATTCATCGTTGCTAAATAACCATGTAATGTATTGAGGATGACGAGATTGTAAGATAGCACCAATAACGGCACGTTTTACATTATTAAATGGTCCAAACAATACCACGAATGGTGATGTGACTGCGGTAAATAAGAACACCATAATGATGAACTTTACCCAATTCTTTTTAAACAATGTATATCTCCTTATAAATCACTGTAATGTTCAGTGCTAATTCGTTCTTCAAAATGCTTGATATCTACGGCATTACCAACCCAAACACGTAAAATATTGTATGGATTATCCCCTGTATGAGCCCAACCGGACTTCATAGCCATTGCCATCTTTATACCACTGTCTTTTGTGGCAGCATCGGTATCCTTATTTTTATCCCCATAGGGATAACAGAACCAAGGGTTATCTGTAATTCCTAACTTATCAGCTAACGCTTGTTGTGCTTTTTGAATATTTTCCATTTGTGCTGCTTTTGAAAGTTGGCCCATTTCCACGTGTTGGAATCCATGATTAGAAATAGTTATACCATTATCTTTCATTTCTTTTAGCTGTTCCCATGTAAGCCGTGTGCCTACATCGCCCGGATTAACAAATACAGTGGCAGCAAAACCATATTCTTTCATCAATGGATACACGATAGAGTATGTATCTGCATAACCATCATCAAAGGTTAGTACTACAGGCTTTTCAGGTACCGCAGCACCATTAACTACATAATCATATAATTGATTCATCGTCAATGGATGGTACCCATTATCCTTGAGGAACTTCATTTGCTGACGGAATAAATCCTCCCGGATAACCGCATCATTATCTTTATCATCACCAATCTTGTGATACATGAGCACCGGCACTCCCGACGGATGTACCATCGTAACCTGTTGTGCAGGTGGCGTTTTAGTTTCATTTTCTGTTGTTTGCTGTGAAAGCATTCCACATCCTGCTACCATCGTAGCCATTACAATTGTGAAAAGCACTACCAATGAAAATCGTTTCATAGGTCCCCCTTTATATAGACACAATTTAATACCTTATATTATATCATTTATAAAGAGAATAGTAAAAATCAACGCACTACGATTTACCATACTCAGGACCATATTGTAATCTACTCAATAATGTTTTAATATTTAAATTATAATACATATCACATACACTATACTATGTAACAAAGGATTCACTATGAAAAAACGCCTAACCATTATTCAAATGGACGTCCATGTAAATGACGTAGAATATAATTACAATCGTGTTCAAGAATTACTCTCTCAATCGCTTTCTGAAAGCCCAGATATTATCATATTACCAGAAACCTGGAATACTGGATTTTATCCATCTAAAGAATTGATTAACATCGCTGATAGAAATGGAGAGCGAACTAAATCATTATTAAGTGCATTTGCGAAAGAGCATAACGTAAACATCGTAGGCGGTTCCGTAGCAGTTGCCAAAAATGATGTTGTGTTCAATACATCCTATGCCTATAATCGAGAAGGTACTCTCGTTGGAGAATATTCAAAAATGCACGGCTTTAGTCCAGCGAAAGAAGATCAATACTTCGCAGGCGGTACGCACACCACACATTTTGAGTTAGATGGCATTCCGTGTAGCACCGTTATTTGCTACGATATCCGCTTTCCAGAATTAGTGCGCATGGCCGCATTACCGAATACAGAATTGCTATTTGTGCCAGCTCAATGGCCTACTATGCGCCTACGACACTGGCAAGTACTTAATGAAGTACGCTCCATAGAGAATCAATTATTCGTGTGTGCTGTAAACGGCTGTGGCACGGTTGGTCGCGTCCAAAGTACGGGACACTCCGCCGTATATGATCCATGGGGTACAAATCTATTAGAAATGAATACCGAGGAAGGTATTGCTTCTGTAGATATTGATTTCGATGTTGTCGAAGACATTCGCAACAAAATCAATATATTCAGGGACCGTAAACCAGAACTGTATAATCTATAACATAAAAGACACATTGCTATAATTTGCAATGTGTCTTTTACATTAGAATTCAATAAGCTTCCACATATCCTCTGGTACTTGTTCTAGAGGTTTGTTTTTTGCTATCGCTTCTTTTAAAATATCAATCGTATCTTGAACCTCTTGCTTGTCCTTTGTATTAGGATCATGAAGGATAACACGATTTAAGGAATCTTCGCCAAATTGTTTTAAATATTCCTTTTCTACTTGGTTTAATTCACGACGTAAGTATTTCATTAATATGACCTCTACTTATAAATAAATTTTCGATGACCTACTTCTACCGCTATAATCACACAATTCGTATCACTAATGTCAACAATAACTCTATAGTTGCCAATTCTATACCGCCACAATCCTTGTTTATTACCAGTTAACGATTTACCAGAATATCGTGGATTTTCTACATTATCCAAATGTTTTATCAACCAATTAAAAATATAACGTTGTGTTGACTTATCCAACTTTGAAAATTGTCGGTCAAACCGTTTACTAAACTCTAGCTTATAAACCATACTTTGCACGCATTTCTGCTACAGAATATGTAACAGGATCCTGTTTATATTCTTTCAAAGCTTCTTGACCCACCCTAAGATCAAAGTCATTTTCGATTTTTTCTAGTAACGCTTTTTTAAATAGTGTTGACAAGGTTTCATCCATAAATTCCGCATACGTTTTAAACAGTGTTTCTTCTTGTTCATTAAGTCTCACAGAAATATTTGACATACAAAGCACCTCCTTGTGTATTACATTGTAATACACAAGGAGGTGCCTGTCTATAACTATAATTATATTATTTTGTCATGCTTGCTTTTAATGCAGCAATTTCTGCACGAAGTTCTTGTAATTGAGTGTCTTGTGTAGCATCCTTAGCTTTTAAAGCACTGTTTTCGGCTTGTAAGGAGTATCATAATCAATATATTTGTTTATATTTCTAATATCAATATTTTATTTATTTTTTAAGTACATTTATCAATTGATTAAATACTAGATGAATTTATTTTTATGAGTAAAAAATGAACTATTACCTACATTTAGGCATACAAAAAAGACATGTTACTCTTCTCTCGTCTCTCTCGTAACATGTCTTAATTTGTATATAGATCTCTCGAACTATATCATATTGTATCTGGCTGAACTCTCTAATCCCTTTTTGACACGCCAGTATGTCTACAATTATTTTATATTTTAAAATAATTTATGTCAATAATTTATTTTTAGTTTAATAATTGCCATTTATAGAGAGATTAAATCAACTAATTACAATATTAAACCTACAATTAACCGCGCTGACAGAAATAAATAATATAATTTTTATCAGGGCTCACTAGAGTTTACCTAAACTCTGCTCATACAGATATAAAAGAAGGACCTACAGTGAACTGTAGGTCCTTATATTTGGTGCGGTTGGAGGGACTTGAACCCTCACGAGCGTACGCTCACCACCCCCTCAAGATGGCGTGTCTGCCATTCCACCACAACCGCGTGGAATACAAAAATGGTGCCTCAGGACAGAATCGAACTGTCGACACACGGATTTTCAGTCCGTTGCTCTACCGACTGAGCTACCGAGGCATGTTTTTTGTAAAAAAAAATGGCGACCCCGATCAGATTTGAACTGACGATCTTCGCCGTGACAGGGCGACATGTTAACCGCTACACCACGGGGCCGCGTATCAACTCTCGTTGACTACTCGTATATATTAACATGAGCCACTAATATAATGCAAGTACTTTTTCTAATTTTTTGATGAATTTCTTCAAAATATATAGAAATAAGAATTATACATCAAAAATCGTATATAATAGCCATTTAGATTCAGTATACTTCAATATACTCCAGATTATATCCCCAAATTACAGAAATAAAATTGGCACCTAAAATGGCTCTCTGTCAAATGTTGGGGTGTTCACCCTACGAGTCTTGTTTGGCACCAATCATATGTATGGTTGGTGCCATTCTTTTTGCTCAAAAGTAGAATACGTACTCTGAATCTACCAAAGTGGCGAAGCCCATAGCTTATTCGT